>MTOL01000459.1 GCA_002011685.1 Deferribacteres bacterium JdFR-76 | reverse complement strand
TCCGCAATGGCATCGCTTCCATCCTTCATTCCTTCCGTTTCCCGGTTGGGCGATGCCACGGAACCGGTGTCCAGATGATCCCGCCCAATGACGATCGGTGCTTTGACCTTCCCGCTGGCCACCAGCTCGTTAAATTTTAGTCCTGCTTTGTCACGTTCCCCGTATCCCAGCCAGCAAATGCGTGCCGGTAGTCCCTGAAATGCCACCCGCTTCTGAGCCATGGTAATCCAGCGGTACAGGGTTTTATTTTCGGGAAATAGCTCCAGAATGGCTTCATCTGTGCGGTAAAGGTCTTCCGGATCCCCGGAAAGCGCGACCCATCGGAAGGGCCCTTTCCCTTCACAGAAAAGCGGACGGATGTAAGCCTGCACAAACCCGGGAAAATCAAAAGCGTTTTCCACACCAGCTTTTTTGGCCTGCCCGCGAATATTGTTCCCGTAATCGAACGTTACGGCGCCGCGCTTTTGTAGCTCCAGCATGGCCCGTACGTGCTTCGCCATGGACTGATAGGCCAAGTGGATGTATTTCTTCGGGTCCTTCTTCCGCAGCTCTAACGCTTCCTCGTAAGGAATGCCGGCCGGAACGTAGCCGTTTAGTTCATCATGGGCGGATGTCTGGTCCGTCAGCAGATCCGGAACCACGTTTCGGCGGACCAGTTCTGGAAGGACATCGGCGGCATTGCCCAGCAGTCCCACCGAAAGCGGCCGCTTTTTCTCTTTCGCTTCCATTACCATCTTTAGAGCCTCATCCAGGCTTTCCGTCATCTTATCAAGATAGCGTGTTTTTAGGCGGCGTTCGATGCGTTTTCGGTCCACTTCCACCACCAGGATGACCCCGTTGTTCATGGTTGCGGCCAGCGGCTGAGCCCCTCCCATGCCTCCCAATCCGGCGGTGACCACCAGTTTGCCGGTCAGATCGCCGCCAAAATGCTTCTGGGCTGCCGCCGCAAACGTTTCGTATGTTCCCTGGAGAATCCCCTGGGTACCGATGTAAATCCAGCTCCCAGCCGTCATCTGGCCGTACATGGTGAGTCCCAGCGCTTCCAACCGGCGGAATTCATCGGCAGTGGCCCAGGCTGGAACAAGCATGGCATTGGAAATGAGAACCCTGGGAGCGTCCGGATGGGTTTTGAAAATCCCCACCGGCTTTCCAGACTGAACCAGCAGGGTTTCGTCGTTTTCCAGCTGTTTGAGGCTCTCGACAATAGCATGATAGCAT
This sequence comes from Deferribacteres bacterium JdFR-76, assembly GCA_002011685.1. Classification (GTDB taxonomy): domain Bacteria; phylum Zhuqueibacterota; class JdFR-76; order JdFR-76; family JdFR-76; genus JdFR-76. The sequence continues at coordinate 7,590 of MTOL01000459.1, read as the reverse complement.
TCCCAGTTTCGCGCCGCTTTCCCGGAACCGCCGTAGATGATCAGCTGCTCTGGAAGCTCAGCTACATCCGGATCCAGATTGTTCATCAGCATCCGCATGGCGGCTTCCTGTTGCCATCCTTTGCAGCTGATCTGCGTTCCACGCGGCGCCCTTACCGGTTTGTATTCATACGCAGCCATGGGTTCCTCCCGCTTCTTGGTTCTCTTGTGCTCTTAACTTTCATTTCTCCTTCAAATTTCCAGCCGACCAGGCTGAAATCCGACCTCCCACTCGCTCCGCAGTCAGACGCGGCCCCTCTGTGGCGCTTGCCGGAGCCGGAGTATCTCCCGGCCGTTATTGACCTGGTCGCTGAAACTCCGCTGTAGGCAACCACTCCGGCATGCGGTCCCGGTTAGCCAGCAAATAAGAAACGTGAAAAATAAGCTTCAGGTCTTCCACCTGGCCGGACAGATCCCAATCATCATTGTACTCATCTGTGGGCTGATGGTAATGCACGGCCACCCACTCGTCTACTTTCTTGCGCCCCCAATCTTTGGGCCGGCCGATAAAATCCAGCCCATTGTCCAGATACAGAGCCGGCACACCAATCTTGGCAAAATTAAACTGATCCGAACGGTAGAAATACCCCTTATCCGGCATTTGATCTGGCAGTACCACACGGCCGTATTTTCTGGCAACCTCCTTTACCAGATCGTCAATGGTGGATTTGCCAGACCCGATGATGGAGACATCCCTCGTCTTGCCCCAGATATTGGCCCCATCGATGTTCACATTGGCAGCTATTTTCTCCGGCGGAAATGTGGGATGTTCAGCATAATACTGCGAACCCAGCAGTCCAGATTCTTCTCCATCCACGGCCAGGAACACCAGGGAGCGTCTGGGCCGTTCTGGAAGCCGCTGAAACGCCTCCGCCAGGGCCAAAAGGGAAGCTACCCCGGAGGCATTGTCCAGCGCTCCGTTGTAAATGGAATCTCCCTCAACCGGTGTTCCAATTCCCAGGTGGTCATAATGGGCTGTGAAAACCACGGCCTGCTTTGCCAGTTCCGGATCTTTCCCGGGCAGAACGCCAATCACATTGGCGGTCTTGAATGTACGGTACCTGGCCCGTACTACAGCCTTCACTTTGATTCCCAGCGGAACAGGCCGGAAATCCCTTTTCTCCGCGCGGGCTCGTAGCTCATCCAGATCGAACCCTGCCAGTCTGGCAATCCGGTAGGCCGCATCCTCCGTGACCCAACCGGCGTAGGGTACCATGGGTTCTTTGTCTTCCGGAAGAACGTACTGCTTGCCGCTCCAGCTGGTTTGTACCACTTTCCAGGGATAGCCGGCGGACGGTGTGGTGTGAATGATAATGGCCCCTGCCGCTCCCATCTTCTGCGCCTGGCGGTATTTGTAATCCCAGCGTCCATAATATAGGCGGGCTTTCCCGCCAAAGAAATTCGGGTCCCCGTGATCCGGATCGTTATTCATGACCAGCAATACCTTGCCCCGGACGTCCACGTTTTTGAAATCATCCCAGTTGTACTCCGGTGCTTGAATCCCGTACCCCACAAACACCAGTTCGGCCCCGCGGATTCTCACTTCTTCCCGTATCTGGCCCGGGTTGGCAATAAATTCATCATAATAGCGGAAAACAATCTGCCCCTTTTTGCCTTTCACCGACAGTGTCATATCCGGATCAATATCCACTTCCACAATATCGAACGGCTGAAAATAGCTGCCGTTGTAGCCGGGTTCCAGTCCCAGCCTCTCAAACTGAGCCGCGATGTATTTTTGGGCCAGCCGACTGCCTGTGCTTCCCGGCGCCCGCCCCTGCTGCAAATCGTCCGCCAGAAATTTGATGTGTGCCCGCAGAACGTGTTCGTTTAAAGCGGCAAACGCGTCCGAAAAATCCGTCTGTGCCTGAAGCCATCCTGGCATTCCAGCCAGCAGGAAAAGAATGAGGAGAAACCGCTTCATGGTAACCTCCTTTTTCCGTTCGTTTCCGGAATTCCGTAGTGTCATGCGTACCTCAATTTGAACTCCACTTTCATTTTTTCACGGTCCCCCCGAAGCACCCGTTCCGGACTGGCGGAAAAAACCCTTCAGAATCCGAAAGATCTTTCAGAATTCTGTCAGTCGGGCAGCTTTCTGGACTCGATCATCCGGACGAATTCCTCTTCATTCAAGATCCGGATGCCCAGCTTTTTGGCTTTGTCAAATTTTGAACCGGGATCTTTGCCCACCACCACAAAATCCGTCCGAGAGGACACACTGCTCGCTGCCCGTCCTCCAAAGCGCATTACCAGCTGCTGGGCCTCGTCTCGGCTGTAGCGTTCCAGCGCGCCCGTAAAAACAAAGGTCTTGCCGGCAAGGAAATTCTCTTCTGCTGCTTCCTCTTTCGACGGATACTGGATTCGCACCCCAGCGTCCAGGATCCGTTCGATGGTCCTGCGGTTCTGTTCGTTCCGGAAGAATTCCACAATGGCGTGGGCGACTTTGGGGCCAATCCCGTGAATAGCCATCAGTTCTTCCTCGGAAGCCCGTTCCAGTTCTTCGAGAGATGTGTAGTGTTCCGCCAGCAGCCGAGCCGCGTATTCCCCAACACCGTGAATTCCCAGAGCATAAATGAACCGGTCAAAAGAGATGGTTTTACTTTTTTCGATCTGATCCATCAAATTCTGAGCCGATTTTTCACCCCAGCGTTCCAGGTGGACCAGCTGTTCTTTCCGTAGATAGAAAACATCGGCGGGACTTTTCAGCAGCCCCTCGCGCATCAGCTGATCGACCAATTCTTCTCCCAATCCCTCAATATTGAAAGCCCGCTTGGAAACCAGATGCAGAATTCGCCCCTTCAGCTGGTCCGGACAGCTCATATTCGGGCAGATGTAATACGCACCTTCACGCTCAAGAGAAGAGCCACAGCTCGGGCAGCGTTCCGGCATTACAATTTCCTTTTCGTTGCCGGTCCGGCGCTCTGGAATTGGCTTCACCACCTCCGGAATCACGTCGCCCGCCCGCTGCACCAGCACCACATCTCCAATGCGGATGTCTTTCTGGCGAATAAGATCTTCGGTATGAAGCGTGGCGCGGGAAACGGTTACACCGCCCACCTGAACGGGTTCCAGAATAGCCACAGGAGTAACCACGCCGGTTCGCCCCACCTGAAATTTTACCTCCAGCAAACGTGTGGTTTCCTGCCGGGCAGGAAATTTGTAAGCGATCAGCCACCTGGGTGCCCTCGTCGTGGTGCCCAGACGGCGCTGGCCTTCCAAAGAATTCACTTTGAAAACCACGCCATCGATTTCAAACGGAAGGCTGTCCCGAATCGAAAGGAGTTCCTGGTAATAATTGATGGCTTCCCGAGCACCACGGCATAGACGGATTCTATCATACACCTGAAAGCCCCAATCGCGCAGGGCCTGTAGGATTTCCCACTGGGTCTCAAAGGTGGCTCCCTCAATCCCTCCGATGCCCCAGCCAAAAAATCGCAAGTTGCGGGATGCCGTCACCGCCGGATCCAGTTGCCGCACTGAACCGGAAGCCGCATTGCGCGGGTTGGCAAACGGCGGTTCACCGTTGCGGATGCGTTCCTCATTCAGCTTGCGGAAATCAGCAATTGACATGATCACCTCGCCACGGACTTCCACCAGTCGCGGAACCGGCCGGTTGATATCGAGCAGACGTAAAGGAACTGTTTTAATGGTTTTGATGTTTTGTGTGACATCATCCCCGGTGGTACCGTCTCCCCGGGTTGCGCCGCGGACCAGCACCCCGTTTTCATAGGTTAACGACATGCTCAGCCCGTCAAATTTGGGTTCGCCCGTGTATTCCACGTCGTCTGTTCCGAGCCCTTCGCGGACCCGGCGGTCCCAATCCATAAACTCCCCCTCATCAAAAGCATCCTCCATGCTCAGCATGGGGACCAGGTGGCGGACGGATTCAAACCCGACCCCTTCCGGCCGCGGAGCCCCAACCCGCTGGGTCGGCGAATCCGGTGTCACCAGGTCCGGAAACCGTTTTTCCAATTCCACCAGCTCCCGGAAAAGACGGTCATATTCTGCATCGGAAATCACAGGATCGGAGAGAACATAATAGCGGTAATTATGGTAGTTAATTTCTTTTCGGAGTTCCTCAATCCGCTTTTGGGCTTCTTCCCTTGTCATGGTCTCCCCTCCCCTCNTTCTTTCANCCAGACGGGAATGAAAGACGACACCAAATGCCGCGAATAACTAACGCCCGATGCTTTTTCGAAGTTCCTGCCGGTCTGGTTTCCTCTTTCTGTCCCGCAGATTGGCTGGGGTCATTGGTATTATTCTTTCGTACCCCTTAAGCGCTCCGGCCAGCCCAGTCTTCCGCAGCTGCTTAAACTCGAAAGGGCTCAGGATCAACCTACCGGCAGCTCCCGCAGAACAATTTTGGGCCGTTATACCTATATTTTCATAACAAAAATTAAATTACCCGCTTTTTGGCAGAGAAGCAACGTAAATCTCGCAAACTCTTTGCCAATACCGAAAATGCAGAGAGTCACCGCGCTGGACCGGGCCCGTACGGTCTTTGCCGGTCAAATCCCGCAAAACAGGTACCTGGCCTGCCGGAAAAAGAACTTTCTCTGCGGGCGCGCCTTTCTAGCCGGACCAGAAGCGGGACCTGCGTCAAAACAGTTCCCAGCTCGAAGAAGATGCGGTACCGGCCTGCGGAACAGCGGATCACTCCAAAACGCGAGGAGCGTGTTTGCGGCCAAGCCCAATCAGGGTTCAAACAGCCCCTCCTGCTGAAGAAGTTCTGCCATTTGTTGGGCATTGATTACCGCGTGCCCCATGTGGCAGTTGTTGAAAAACAAGTAAATCTTCTCAGCCTGACGGTGCATCTTGCGGATCCGTTCCAGCCATTCCTTCAGCTCCTCTTTTGAATAGCGGTAGTCGTACCGGTCGCCCTTGCTGCTATCCCACCATGCTGCTGCATTGCGCCCGTGAAACCGCACGTAACCGATTCGGTTGGTCACCACATCCTGCGGCGGGATAAGCCCGCGTAACCGTGGCTCATCCACGCAGCAGTAGCCGATGCCGTTTTCGAGCAAAAATCTGTACACATCCGGACGCACCCAACCAATATGGCGAAACTCCACAAAAAGTGGGTAGGGCCGGCATTCTTCTGCAATGATTTTGAGGTATTGCAGGTGGGAAGGATGGAATTTAAACCCCCAGGGAAACTGCGCCAGATATCCCTTCATCTTCCCCGATTCAAACAGCGGACGCAGCGCCTCCTTCAGATCCGCCAAGCTCTGCACCGGGTTTTCCCGCTTATGTGTGACATCCTGATGAACCTTCACAATAAATTCAAAGCCTTCTGGCGTTTTCTCGCTCATGTGATAAAAAACAGCAGCTGCGGGTATTCTGTAATAGGTGGAATTCACTTCCACTGTGCGGAAATCTTGGGCATAGTAATCCAGCATTTTGCCGTTCGGGATATCTTCCGGATAATACACCCCTTTCCAGTCTGCAAAACTGTAGCCCGATGTACCGATCAGAATCCGCGCACCCCTTTCTCCTGGCATGTCCGTATTCCTCCATCCCGTGTTTCACCCACTTTCTGTGGATGTTTGATCCGGAAGTCCCGCCAGCCTGTGGATGGTCTTTACAACCCGCACAGGATCGTGATACTTCCTCACCCATTCCCGTCCCCGCGCCCCGGTTTCCTTGCGCAACGATGCATCGCGCACATAAGGCAGAAGACGCTCCGCCAAATTTGCGGAATTTACTTCAATAAATGGATGGTCCGGATAGCGTTCCGCAAAACCGCGAACCAGACAGGTGGCCACCGGGATCTCCATTGCAAGCGCCTCCAGCGCATTGATACCGTATCCCAGATCGCCAACCTGGTCGACAAAAAGGTCGCAACTGGCTTTCAGGCGCAGTGCTTTCTCGTAGGGAAGCCCTTCGATAAGTACCACCTCGATGGGATGTTTTGCCTTCAAGACGTCGAGCTGGGCCAAAATAGCCTCCGTGCCTTTGGCAGCGCGGTTTGTGGGAGCATGACCAATCCGGACCACTTCTCTGGAGCCATGTTGCACCGGCTTAAGGGAAGAAGCATCGAAAGGGAAAAACACATGGTGAACATCTGGGTGAAAGTAAATATGATCAAATTCCACTGAAACATGAAGATCCGCCATCGCATCGATTTCCGGAATCACGCCCCGGACACGTAGATCGCTGCCGGTGTAGCAGCAGATGATCTTTTTGCCCTCCGCCTTCCATTTTTTCACATTCCGGCCGTCCCGGTAAAATTCCACCCCTCCGTCCAGCTGAATCACATCCACGCCCCTAACGTCCACCTCAACCAGCGCACGGCGGATCCGGGACCGCCAAAGCACGTGCCGCAGCTTCCAGAAAAGGTCTTCCAACAAGCCACTGGAACGCCATTTGGGCGGGATCTCATCCGGAATCTGGTGCACATTGCTCACCTGCATTCTTCCTGCTGGCAAAAAACGCCGCTTTGCGGCCCGCAACCAGGGTGCATCCATCAGCGGTAGATCCAGGCAGATATCCTCCGGATATCCCAGCGGATTGCGCCCAAAGGTAATCAGTCGGCTGTCAAATCCCAGCTGCCGTTCGGCCCTCACAAATGTAAACGGAACATTGGCCACATTAAATGGAGCGATATGCAGAATCCGCACGGCGTTTTTGTGTTGTGAGTACAAACCCCGACCTGTTTTTTCTGTTCCCCGTTGCAGATGAATATTCCGATTCACAAGCCTGATTGACCCAACCGTTAAAAGTAATATGAAAAATTTCCGAATCGCAACCGGAAGGTTCAGATTTGCGCTGCCTCCGTAGTAGGACTTGCCCCTGACGTAGAGAAACACAGATTTGCGGGAAAAGATAAAGCATGGCAAAACAATGAGCGGCAACCGTCTACCGGAAGCGACGCTTTTTTCATGAAAACAGGCGAATGAAGGTATCGCGGAAAATGCCTTTGGAGCCAAAATTTTCCTTGAACCGTGCCAGGCCCCAGTTTGGCTCCATGTTGACGGTAAAAATGCCAAAATCCAGGTAGCGAAATCCCCGCGCGATGGAATAGCGGATAATCTCATAGAAAAGCAGGTTCACTGCCCGGTAGCGCTGGTAATCTTGATCGTGACTGATGTAAAAAGCCAGGGTAACAAGCGGATTGCAGTGAAACATCACCACACCGGCGATCATTTTTGCTTCCAAATAAGCTCCAAAAAGTTCAATCCTTTCCGGAAAGAGTTTCTTCAACCGCAGAAGTTCTTCCAGCGTGTGGGTGGGCTGCACATTGTGCCGCAGTTTCAGATTGCGCTTCAGGATGGGGTAGAAAGCAGCAAAATCTTCCGACCGTCTGACCTCCACGCCCAACTTTTGCGCTCGGCGGACTGCCGTTCGGGCTTCATTTTTGAATGTCTCCAGCACGGCGTCCTCGCCAAAATCCAGGGCGACGAAGCTGGAAACTTCCCGCTTGCGGTATTGGAAGCCGTTTCGGAAAAGGGCAAAATCCAGATAGTGATTGATCTTCCAGGAATAAAAAATGGGGGGAAGGGTCATTTCTATCCCATCGAAACCGCTGGAGCGGGCATAGTCCACCAGAGCCTGA
>MTOL01000297.1 GCA_002011685.1 Deferribacteres bacterium JdFR-76 | reverse complement strand
GATTAAGACGCCGGAGAAGGACGGCTATTCTGCCGTTCAGCTGGGCTTCATGGAAAAGAAAGAGAAACGCACGACCAAGCCCTTGCTGGGGCATTTTGCTAAGGCGGGTGTGAAGCCGCTGCGCTACTTGCGCGAGTTTCGCGACTTTGACATTGGCCGGGAACTGAAACTGGGGGATCAAATTGGAGTTGAAGTTTTCGAGCCCGGCGATGTGGTAGATGTTTCTGGGCGGACCAAGGGCCGTGGGTTTCAGGGGGTGGTGAAACGCCACGGGTTTGGTGGCGGACCCAAATCACACGGCCAGAGTGATCGTCTTCGTGCCCCCGGTTCCATCGGCCAGGCCTCTTTCCCATCGCGGGTGTTCAAGGGGCTGAAAATGGCCGGCCATATGGGGAACCGGAGGGTCACCATCAAAAATCTTGTGGTGGTGAAGGTTATCCCGGAGCAAAATCTGATTCTTGTCCGGGGAGGCGTTCCGGGTGCAGTGAACAGCATAGTGGAAATTAAGAAAAAATAGAGGGTGAAGTGAAGGCGGATCTCTACAAGCTGGACGGGACGAAAGAAGAAGCTGCGGTGGAACTGCCAGCGCATATTTTCGATATTAAGCCGAATGATCATGCAATTTACCTGGATGTAAAGGCGATTCTGGCGCATCAGCGGCAGGGTACTGCGGCTACCAAAAACCGGGCTCTTGTCCGGGGTGGAGGGCGTAAGCCCTGGAGGCAGAAAGGAACCGGACGTGCCCGTGCGGGAAGTATCCGTTCACCGCTCTGGCGCGGAGGCGGAACCATTTTCGGGCCGCAGCCGCGGACGTATGACCTGAAGGTTAATAAAAAGGTGAAGATTCTGGCCAGAAAATCGGTTTATACATACAAGGCCAAAGACGGGGCCGTAAAGGTGGTCGAAGACCTGAAGTTCCCGCAACCGAAAACAAGGGAATTCTACAATCTGCTAAAGAAATGGGAACTGGAAGGTCGGAAGATTACGCTGCTGCTTAGTGATATCCGCGAGGATGTCGTGCGGTCCGGTCGGAATTTGCCCAATGTAAAGATCCGGCTTGCCCGGGATGCTTCAACGTACGACCTGCTGAATAATGAAGTGCTGTTGTTGGAGCAGAGTGCGCTTGAGAAACTGCAAGAGGTGTTTCCATCATGATGGATCCGTATGACATCATTATCCGGCCGATTCTGACGGAAAAGATGACGCGGCTCAAAGAGCTGAATAACCAGTACGCCTTTGAGGTGCGGAAAGATGCGAACAAGATCGAGATCAAACGTGCTGTGGAAGAGCGCTTTGGCGTACGGGTGCTAAAGGTTCGCACCATTAACGTGCGGGGCAAAAAGCGCCGCTTGGGCCGGTTCGAGGGGAAACGGTCGTCCTGGAAAAAGGCCATTGTGACGCTGGCTGAAGGCGATACCATCGATTTTGTGACGGGGACGTAGTCACTTGAGATAGATTTGCGGAGGAATCGATGCCACTCAAAAAATACAAACCGGTAACGCCGTCGCTTCGGTTTCGGATGACACCGACATTCGAGGAGATCACCCGGACTGAGCCGGAGAAGTCGTTGCTGCAGCCACTGAAGAAGACCGGTGGCCGGAATAACCTGGGCCGGATTACCTGCCGGCACCGCGGGGGTGGTCACAAACGGCTTTACCGGATTATNGATTTTAAGCGGGACAAGGATGGCATTCCAGCCCGTGTGGATTCGATTGAATACGATCCCAACCGTTCCGCTTACATTGCGCTTCTGGTATACATGGACGGCGAAAAGCGCTACATTCTCTGGCCGCACGGGCTGAAGGTTGGCGATATCGTCATGTCCGGCGAAGAGGCGGAGATCAAAGTTGGAAATTGCTTGCCGCTGGCCAAAATCCCGCTGGGAACGCTGGTGCACAATGTGGAACTGAAGATCGGAAAAGGCGGCCAGCTGGCGCGTAGTGCCGGAACGTACGCACAGATTCTGGCTAAGGAAGGAAATTACGTACATCTCAAGCTGCCGTCCGGGGAGGTGCGGCTGGTACACGAGCGCTGTCGGGCCACGATCGGGCAGGTTGGTAATCTGGATCATGAAAATGTGGTGCTGGGCAAGGCTGGAGCCAGCCGCTGGTTGGGAATCCGCCCGTCGGTACGCGGTGTGGCCATGAACCCGATCGATCACCCGATGGGTGGTGGTGAAGGCAAAACATCCGGTGGCCGCCATCCCTGTTCTCCCTGGGGATGGAAAACAAAAGGCCTGAAAACCCGGAAGAAGAAGCCATCGGATAAATACATTGTCCGGCGTAGGAAGTGAGTTGACTGATGAGGTGCACAGATGCCGAGATCGGTTAAGAAAGGACCTTACATTGATCAGAAACTGCTGAAAAAAATTCAGCAGCTGAACGAAAAAGGCGAAAAGCGGGTCATCAAAACCTGGGCCCGGCGTTCGGTTATACCGCCGGAATTTGTCGGGCATACGATTGCGGTGCACAACGGAAACAAATTCATACCGGTATTTATTACGGAAAACATGGTAGGGCACAAGCTGGGAGAGTTTGCGCCAACCCGCACCTTTCGCGGTCATGGCGGAAAGAAGGCGGAGAAAGCGGCGCGCAGGAAATAATGGGATAAAGTGGGTAGCGAAATGGATGCGATNGCACGAGCACGGTTTATTCGAATGTCGCCCAGGAAGGTCCGCAGAGTAGCGGACCTGGTCCGTGGAAAAAAGGTAAATGCAGCGCTGGATCTGCTGCATTTTACGCCGAAGGCGGCAGCCAAGCCGCTAGCAAAGGTGATCCATTCGGCGGCAGCCAATTTTCTGAACAATACGCCCGTGGGGCAAAAAGTGGATCCGGATTCTCTGGTAATCAAAGAATTGCGGGTGGATGAAGGGCCCACACTTAAGCGCTACCGTGCCGGATCGATGGGGCGGGTTATGCGTATCCGTAAGCGAACGAGCCATATTTTTGTGCGTGTGGGTACTCTGGAAGAAACCGGGGAAGAAGAGGAATAAAATTTGGAGGATAAACCTTGGGGCAGAAAACACACCCAATCGGTTTTCGGCTTGGCGTAATTAAGACCTGGAGTTCCAACTGGTTTGATGAGCGCAATTTTGCGGACAAGCTTCATGAAGATCTGATGCTCCGCCGGTACATCCGGCAGCGTTTGCCCAATGCGGGAATTTCGAAGATCGAAATTGAGCGGACGCCAAAACGGGTAACCGTAACGATCAATACGGCCAAGCCGGGTATCGTTATCGGCCGGAAAGGTCAGGAAGTAGATCAGCTAATGGAAGAGCTGCGGCGCCTGACCAATAAAGATGTACAGGTGAACGTGAATGAAATTAAACGGCCGGAGCTGGATGCTTATCTGGTGGCGGAGAACATTGCCCGCCAGCTGGAGGCCAAAATTTCCTGGCGCCGTGCAATGAAACGCGCCATTATGGCCGCGATGCGCATGGGGGCCGAAGGGATTAAAATTAAAGTGGCCGGCCGGTTGGGTGGTGCGGAAATGGCCCGGCGGGAGACGTATAAAGAAGGTGTAATTCCTCTGCAGACCCTGCGAGCAGATATTGACTATGCCCAGGCAACAGCCATTACGCAGTACGGCTGTATTGGGGTGAAGGTGTGGATCTGTAAGGGCATGGTTCTGGAATCGGTTTTGGATTAAGCCAGAAGGAGTTTGGCCCATGTTAATGCCAAAACGAGTAAAATATCGGAAGCAGCAGCGCGGCCGGATGAAAGGCAAGGCCAAGGGAGGAACGCAGCTGGCTTTTGGCAGCTATGGTCTGAAAGCTCTTGAACCGGCCTGGATTACCAGCCGGCAGATTGAGGCAGCGCGTGTTGCAATTATCCGCCATGTCAAACGCGGTGGGCGGTTGTGGATCCGAATTTTTCCCGATAAACCGGTTACCAAAAAACCGCTGGAAACACGGATGGGTAAAGGGAAAGGAAATCCGGAGTACTGGGTTGCCGTGGTCAAGCCGGGCCGCATTCTTTTTGAGCTGGAAGGTGTTCCGTTTGAGGTGGCTCAGGAGGCAATGCGTTTGGCTTCCCACAAACTGCCCATTAAAACCCGTTTTGTTCATATTGGCGAACATGTAGCGAGGGTGTAGCCATGAAAATGCACGAAATCCGCGAGCTGACACTGGACGAGCTGAAAATGAGGCTGGAGGAGGCCAAAGAGGAGCTGGCGAACCTTCGCATTCAGCATTCTCTGGGGCAGCTGAACAATCCGCTGCGGATCCGGATGGTTCGGCGGGAAATTGCCCGACTGAAAACTGTGATCCGCGAATACGAACTTGGAATTCGCAAACCCAGAGGTGCAGAAGCGGAAAAGGCAGAAAAAGCATAATAGTTGGGAGCTCAGATGACTGCACAAGCACGAGGCCGAAGGAGAGTCATTCAGGGCGTCGTTGTAAGCGACAAAATGGATAAGACCCGCGTGGTGAAAATAACGCGGCTGGTTAAACACCCGCTGTACAAAAAGTATATTAAGCGTAGCCGCAAGTTTATGATGCACGACGAAAACAATGAAACGCGGGTTGGCGACGTGGTGAAGATGATGGAAACGCGGCCGCTGAGCCGCTGGAAGCGCTGGCGTCTGCTCGAGATTGTGGAACGGGCGAAGTAACGGTAAGGGGTAAGCAATGATTCAGGAATATACTCGGCTGAATGTTGCGGACAACACGGGAGCGAAAAAAGTAATGTGCATCCGCGTGCTGGGAGGCAGCAAAAAGCGCTACGGCACAGTGGGAGATATTATTGTGGTTTCGGTGAAATCGGCCATTCCCGGAGGCAGCGTGAAAAAAGGTGACGTCCACCGGGCCGTGATTGTCCGCACGAAAAAAGAAATTGCCCGTCCGGATGGTTCGTACATCCGGTTTGACGAAAATGCAGCCGTGCTGATTGACAACGATGGTGAACCGCGGGGAACGCGCATTTTTGGGCCCGTTGCCCGCGAATTGCGTGAAAAACAGTTTATGAAGATTGTGTCCTTAGCGCCGGAGGTGCTGTAGCCGTGAGCAAGAAGAAAAAAGAGAAAAAGGAACGCCCAAAACCGCTGTTCGTAAAGAAAAACGATATTGTGGTGGTGATCTCCGGCGATGACCGGGGAAAACAGGGGAAAGTGCTGAAAGTCTTCCCGAAAGAGCAGCGGATTATTGTGGAGGGGATTAACTTCATCAAGCGGCACACCCGGCCATCGCAAAAGAATCCACAGGGCGGAATTATCGAAAAAGAAGCGCCCATTCATGTGTCCAATGTGATGGTGGTGTGCAGCAAGTGCGGACAGCCAACACGGGTGGGACACCAGATCCTGAATGATGGGTCCAAAATCCGTGTATGCAAAAAGTGCGGTGAAATGCTGGAAGCGGCCTAATCGAACGTGCATGGAATGGGGATGTCAATGAAGGAAAAGGATTATCAACCGCGATTGAAGGTTTTTTACTATGAACATGTGGTCCCGGCGCTTATGAAGCGTTTCGGGTATAAGAATATTATGCAAGTTCCGCGGCTGGAAAAGATTGTGGTGAATATGGGAGTTGGAGAAGCGGTGCAAAATCCGAAGGCTCTCGAGTGGGCGGTTGCCGATTTGATGCAAATTACCGGTCAGAAGCCGTCCATCCGTAGGGCCAAAAAGTCCATCTCCAACTTCAAGCTGCGGAAGGGGATGGAAATTGGATGCATGGTGACCCTGCGGCGGGACCGGATGTATGAATTTTTCGACCGTCTGATCAATCTGGCACTGCCGCGTGTGCGGGATTTCCGGGGGCTTTCGGACAAATCCTTTGACGGCCATGGCAATTACAGCCTGGGAATTCGGGAACAGATCATTTTCCCGGAAATTGATTACGATAAAGTAGAGAAGATTCGGGGAATGGATGTAACCATCTGCACAACGGCAGAAACGGACGAAGAAGCTTTTGAGCTTCTAAAAGAGTTTGGAATGCCGTTCAGGAAGCGATAAACGGAATGGTGATGCGAATAAAGAGAGGGGTGCACGTTGGCACGGAAAGCACTGATTGTTAAAGCACAGCGGCCGCAGAAGTTTAAGGTAAGGCAGTACAACCGCTGCCGGCGGTGCGGCCGGCCACGGGCCTATTTGCGTAAGTTTGGGCTTTGCCGAATCTGTTTTCGTGAACTGGCGCTGAAGGGAGAAATTCCTGGCGTCGTAAAGGCAAGCTGGTAATTAGGACAGGAGAGCTGAACCCATGACGATGACGGATCCTATTGCGGATTATTTGACTCGAATCCGGAATGCGGTGAAAGCGAAACACCGCAAAGTCGATATCCCCGCTTCCAATATGAAGCGGAGCATTACCCAGATTCTGCTCGAACATAAATTTATTGAGAATTATGTGAATATCGAGGACGGTAAACAGGGCATTATCCGAATCTATTTGAAATATGGACCGAATGAAGAGCCGGTGATCCACGGGCTGAAGCGTATCAGCAAACCGGGGCGCCGGGTCTATGTGGATAAAGATCACATTCCCCGGGTGATGAATAACCTGGGAATCGCGATTATGAGTACATCCCAGGGGGTGATGACCAATAAAAAGGCGATGAAGCTGGGGATTGGTGGCGAAGTAATCTGTTACGTGTGGTGATAAGCTAAGCGGGAGGTACGTTCCGTGTCTCGAGTGGGAAAAGCGCCCATTCCAATTCCGGAGGGCGTGGAAGTAAAGATCGAAAAGAATGTGGTGAAAGTAAAAGGGCCGAAAGGGGAGCTGGAGCAGTGGGTCGATCCGTCCATTCAGGTAAGAATTGAAGACGGACAGGTTATTTTGACCCGGCCCAGCGATAACCGGCATCACAAAGCCCTGCACGGGCTATACCGGTCTCTGGTAGCCAATATGGTAGAAGGTGTGTCCAGAGGGTTTGAAAAGAAGCTGCAGATCGAGGGGGTTGGCTACCGGGCGGAGAAGAAAGGGAAAGCTGTGGTTTTTGCCCTTGGCTTTTCGCACCCGATCGTTTTTATCCCGCCTGAGGGGGTGCAGATAGAGGTGGCCTCTCCTACAGAGCTAACGATTTCTGGGTGCGATAAGCAGCTGGTGGGGCAGACGGCTGCGAAAATTCGTTCCTTCCGTCCGCCCGAGCCGTACAAGGGCAAAGGCATTCGGTATGCAGACGAAGTGATCCGGCGTAAAGCGGGCAAATCGGCTGGCTAATGGATTTGGCTGAAACAATTTGGAGCAGGGTAAAAGGCGATGGCGAATAAACAGATTGAAAAAAGACTGAAACGGCTGCGAAGGAAAAAGCGGATCCGCAAAAAGGTGTTTGGTACGCCGGAGCGTCCAAGGCTAACGGTGTACCGTAGCTTGAAACATATTTACGCCCAGCTGGTGGATGATGTGAACCAGCGGACCATAACCGGTGTTTCGTCGCTGACACCTTCGCTACGGGATAAAGTAGCGGAGGCCCGTAAAGAAGGGAAGATCGCTGTAGCGAAGCTGATCGGACAGGAGATTGCCAAACGGGCTCTGGAAAAGGGGATTGAACAGGTGGTGTTTGACCGGAACGGTTTTCTGTATCATGGGCGCGTTAAAGCGGTCGCAGACGGGGCCCGGGAAGGCGGATTGAAATTTTAAGGACCGATAGCGGAAGGAGGTACCGTTGGAGCGCTTGCGAATTAATCCCAGCGAACTGGATTTGAAAGAGAAGGTTGTCCACCTGAACCGGGTGGCCAAAGTGGTGAAAGGTGGCCGCCGTTTCAGTTTTAACTGCATTGTGGTGGTGGGCGACGGACATGGGATTGTTGGAGTTGGGTTTGGCAAGGCCAATGAAGTGACGGATGCCATCAACAAGGCGACCGAAAACGCCAAAAAAAATCTTGTGCGGGTGAAGGTTGTGAACGGCACCATACCGCATGCGGTTATCAGCAAATACGGTGCGGCGAAGGTACTGCTCAAGCCGGCGGCTCCCGGTACCGGTGTGATTGCTGGGGGCGCGGTCCGTGCCATTATGGATGCAGCAGGTATCCGCGATGTGCTGACCAAAAACCTGGGGTCCACCAACCCGCACAATGTAGTGAAGGCCACGTTGAAGGGGCTTTTGGAGATGCGGGACGCCTATACGGTGGCGCGCGAACGGGGCATGTCTCTGGTNGAACTTTTTTCGAAGGAATAGGCAGGGAATAAACCATGGCAAAAAAGAAAGTAAAGAAGCTGAAAATAACCCAGATCCGCAGCACCATCGATCGGCCCAAGAAGCAGAAGCTGACCATGGCGGCGCTGGGCCTGCGGAAGATCCGCCAAACGGTGGTGCATAATGATACGCCGCAGATTCGCGGCATGATTCAAAAAGTGAGTCACCTGGTGACTGTAGAAGAATTTGAAGAGTAAAAGAGGTTTGGCAATGGATCTCGGAAGCTTGAAATATGCACCGGGTTCAGTAAAAAAAGAAAAGCGCGTCGGCCGTGGTCCGGGATCGGGGCATGGCAAGACCGCAACACGGGGGCATAACGGACAGAAATCCCGTTCCGGCGACAGCATTCCGCCCTGGTTTGAAGGCGGGCAGATGCCGCTGCAGCGGCGCCTGCCGAAGCGCGGTTTCGTCAACATCTTCCGAAAAGAATATGCGGTGGTTAATCTGCGCGACCTGAACCGGCTGGAAGGGGTGGACAAAGTTACGCCGGAACTGCTGTACGAAAGGCGTCTGGTTCGTAAAAAGAATATGCCCGTAAAAATTCTGGGTGAAGGAGAAATAACCCGGGCCATGGAAGTAACGGCACACGCATTCAGCAAATCGGCAAAGGAGAAGATTGAAGCGGCAGGTGGAAAGGCGATCGTGCTATGATTGAAAGTTTCCAGAACGTATTCAAGATTCCAGAGCTGAAGCGGCGGATCCTCTTCACCTTG
>MTOL01000296.1 GCA_002011685.1 Deferribacteres bacterium JdFR-76 | reverse complement strand
CCGATCTTTCCTATCGTGCTGTGGAGGTACTGTCATCGGTGGATCTCATCGCAGCGGAGGATACCCGCCACAGCCGCATTTTGCTGGATCGTTACCAGATCCGCACACCGGTAACCAGTTTTCATAGCCACAATCAGGCCCGGAAGACGCCACAGCTGCTGGACCGCCTTGAGAAAGGTGAAAGCGTGGCCATCATTAGCGATGCCGGGACACCGGGAATTTCCGACCCGGCCTATTATCTCGTATCCCGGGCCGTGGAAAGGGGGATTCCAGTAACCTGCGTGCCGGGTCCTGCCGCCTTTCTAGCTGCCCTGGTTATTTCTGGGTTGCCAACGCACCGCTTTGTGTTCGAAGGATTTTTGCCCACCAAAAAAGGAAGAAAGACACGTTTAGAAGAACTTGCAGAGGAACCGAGAACGGTTATATTATATGAGTCGCCCTATCGCTTGCTGCGCACACTGCGTGATCTCAAGGCTTACATGGGCAACCGCAGGGTGGCTGTAGCACGCGAATTGACGAAAATGTATGAGGAAGTGGTCCGCGGCACGCTGGAAGAGGTTGTTCAGCACTTTGAAAAAACAACCATCCGGGGGGAATTTGTGATTGTTCTGGAAGGATGCGAAAGAAAAAAAGTCAAAAAAGAAGGAACGGGAGAGTGAGTGACAAAAGTTCCGCTTTACGTGAGGCATATCATCTTGTACGAGATGGGATTTCGGCCTTTTTTGACCCGGTGGCCGAGGCCCTGACCCGTTTCGGGGTCAGTCCCAACGTGATTACCAGCATCGGGTTTCTGGTGAGCGCCGTTTCCGGTTATTTTTTCGCGACCGGCATGCACCGGCTTGGCGGTGTGTTCATCCTTCTGGCCGGTATTTTTGATATCCTGGATGGAAAGATTGCGAGGGGCTCTAACCGCGTAACCCGCTTTGGGGCCCTGTACGATTCTACGCTCGACCGATACGGAGAAATATTTGTTTTTTTAGGAATTGCCTACTATTTTATTGGCCACGGTCATTTTTCTGGAGCGGTGGCGGCATGTATTGCTCTGGGCGGTTCTCTGATGGTAAGCTATGTGCGGGCAAGAGCGGAAGGCCTGGGGCTAACCTGTAAAGTGGGGTTCATGCAGCGGCCGGAGAGGATTCTGACTATCGGATTTACGGCCCTGGTTCATCCGTGGGCCATGATTGCCGGAATGTATTTTCTTGCCGTGTTTGCCAATTTTACAGCGGTTCAGCGTCTTTATCACGTCTGGGCTACGGAAAACGGGAAAAAACATGAGGTCGTCCCAGAGTACGATAAACTGGGCTAAGGAGGTCGGCGGTCCATGTGGTTGCATATGATGAAATCGAAAATCCATAACGCCCGCGTAACCCAGCTGGAGCTGGAATACGAAGGGAGTATTACCATAGATCAGGACTTGTTGGAAGCAGCGGACATGTACCCAAATGAACGCGTTCAGGTTCTGAATGTCAACAATGGCGAGCGCGCCGAGACGTACATTATCCCTGGAGAAAGGGGCTCCGGAGTGATTGGCCTGAATGGGGCCCTGGCGCGCCTGGCCCAAGTTGGCGATAAGGTGATCATTATTTCCTACTGCATAATTCCGGAAGAGAAAGCTGTAACCCACAAGACCAAAGTTGTCCTGGTCGACGAGAAGAACCGGATGACAAAAGTGATTGAATGAAAGGAGGGATGTGGAATGGCAAAACCGCGTGTGGAAATTGCACCACCGGAAGGAAAGTTGGGCGTTCTGCTGGTAGGTCTGGGTGCCGTTAGCACAACTTTCGTGGCCGGTGTGGAAGCCATAAAGAAGGGACTTGCGAAACCCATTGGTTCTCTCACCCAAATGGGAACCATCCGTCTTGGGAAACGCACGGAGAAGCGCGTTCCTCTGATCCGCGATTTTGTACCACTGCACAAGCTGGAAGATCTTGTTTTCGCGGCGTGGGACATTTTTGAAGACAACGCCTATGAAGCCGCCAAAAAAGCGGGGGTTTTGCGGCCCGAGCATCTGGAGCCCCTGCGTGCCGAGCTGGAAGCCCTCAGGCCAATGAAGGCAGTTTTTAGCCGCGAGTACGTCCGCAAACTGGACGGCCCGCACGTTAAGCAGGGAAAGACCAAGATGGAGCTCGCCGAGCAACTGATGGAGGATATCCGTAAGTTCAAGGAAGAGCACAAGCTGGAACGTCTGGTGATGATCTGGTGCGGGAGCACGGAGGTATACCTGGCTCCCGGTGAGGTGCATCAATCTCTAAAAGCGTTCGAAGACGGACTGAAGGCCAACCACAAGGATATTTCTCCCAGCATGATTTATGCCTATGCGGCATTGAAGATGGGGATCCCCTATATCAACGGTGCACCCAACCTCACCGTGGACATCCCCGCCATGTACGAATTGGCGGATCAGATGCACGTACCGATTGCGGGGAAGGACTTCAAAACCGGCCAGACACTTATGAAGACCATCATCGCACCGGGCCTGAAAGCCCGGCTCCTTGGCCTTAACGGATGGTTCTCCACCAACATCCTGGGCAACCGCGACGGTGAGGTGCTCGACGATCCAGCCTCGTTCAAAACCAAGGAGGAGAGCAAACTGTCTGTGCTGGATTATATTCTCCAGCCAGAGCTATATCCTGACCTGTATTCCCATTTTTACCACAAAGTGCGGATCAATTACTACCCCCCGCGGGGGGACAATAAAGAAGGCTGGGACAACATCGATATTTTTGGCTGGATGGGATACCCGATGCAAATCAAAATCGATTTCCTGTGCAGGGATAGCATTCTTGCCGCGCCGCTGGTTCTGGACCTTGTACTTTTTGCCGATCTGGCACAGCGGGCCCGCATGAAGGGGATTCTCGAGTGGCTTTCTTTCTACTTCAAGAGCCCGATGTGTGCTCCGGAACTCTACCCGGAACATGACCTCTTTATCCAGCTGATGAAGCTGAAAAACACACTGCGTTACCTGATGGGCGAAGAACAGATTACCCATCTGGGCATCGAATATTACCAGTAAAGTGTGAATTGGAAAAAGTGGAGGCTTCATCCCGCGCCGCCGGGGTGAAGCCTTTGCATATTTCGGATTGAAAAGGATGGAATCGTCAGGCTCTCCGCTAAAAGACATTTTAAAGACGTCGCTGCCGGCCGTTGTTGACCTTTCTTCCCAGACCCTCATGTGGACCGCTGAGGCCATTATGATTGGCAAAATCAGCGCGTCTGCCTTTGCCGGAGTGGGAATGGCTATCCAGATTATCATTCTTTTCTTTGCTGTGCTTCTCACCTTTGTGGTGGGCAGTTCCGTCATCATCAATCGGCATCTGGGAGCCAAAAATTATTGGGAAGCCAATCATGTTTTGGGCCAGGCGCTGATGATTGGAATTGTCATGTCGGTGATGACGGCCCTGGTCTGGTATTTTGGGGCGACCCTTCTTTTTAAATTGATTCGTGAAAGCGAACCCATTGCACAGCAGTCCGGGGTTCTTTACATCCGCATCATTGCCCTGTTTGCACCGCTGATCCTCACCAATTTTATCGCCATGGGCATTTTGCGAGCCGCCGGAGAAACGCGTGTGTCCATGACCTTGAACCTGATTATCAATTTCCTGAACCTTTTCCTGGCGGCCATCCTCATTTTCGGTCTTTTCGGATTTCCGCGGCTGGAGGTGAAAGGGGCAGCCCTGGCCGTGGGGATCTCCCACTCCGTAGGGACTTTTTGCACGCTCTACGTGCTCCGTTCTAGGAAGGTAAAACTTTTTTTATCCTTCAGGGAATTGACCACGCCCAATTTCAGAACGTTTGAGCGGCTTTTCAAAACCGGGCTGCCCACTACCGTGGAACAGCTTTGCTGGGCCTTCGGACAGATGGTTATGACTGGGTACGCCGCTGTACTGGGGATCGTTTTTCTGGCGGCTCATCAGGTTTTCATGCGTATTCAGGCAGTGCTGACCATGGTGTTTACCGGTTTCAGCCTGGCGGCCATGACCTTAGTAGGGCAGAACATCGGTGCCCGGGAGCACAAACGGGCCGAGCAGACCGGCCGCATGGCCAGCTACGTGGTTCTGGGATTTGTACTGCTGATTGTGGCTTCGATTTTTCTGTTTTCCGAACCGCTCATTGCGCTGTTTACTTCAGAGGATGCTGTGGTGCAGACGGGCGCCGGCATTCTCCGGTTATTTGCGCTGATCCAGATTCCCAAAGCGCTCAACGCCGTTTTGAGTGGCAACCTGCGAGGAGCAGGCGATCTTAAGTGGCTGATGTATCTGGCCATCTTTTCGGTTATCGTATCGGAAACTATTTTTGCTTGGGTCGCGGCATTTCCGCTGGGACTTTCCCTCTGGGGGATCTGGCTCGTTATGGGGCTGGACGAAGTTTTGCGCCTGGTCCTGAATTATCTGCGGTTTCATAGCGGCAAATGGAAATTTATCCAGATTTAAGCGGGAAACGCCCCTCTGATGCGGGCTATGGAAAGACTGCCCTGCAGGGCGTTTTGAAGACAAAGTCAGAGTGAGGGATGTATAGCGTCGTGGATGTAAGGAAGCCGGACGCCTTTGCCGGGCTGTTCATCAGCCTGGAAGGGATTGATTTTTCGGGCAAGTCATTGCAGTGCCTACGGCTGCGGGAAAAGCTTGTCCGCGAGTGGGCAGACGGAGATGCTTCGCGGGTTTTGCTCTTTCGGGAGCCGGGGGGTACGGAAATCTCGGAGCGGATCCGGGAAATTTTGCTAGACCGTTCTCTGTTTCAGATGGACCCGCATACCGAATTGCTGCTATACGCGGCAGCCCGCTCACAGCTGGTTATGGAAAAGATTGTTCCTGCCCTTCGCGAGGGGCATATAGTGATCTGTGACCGCTTTCATGATTCTACCACGGCTTATCAGGGGTACGGGCGAGGGATTCCGCTTGAACTGATTGAAAAGGCGCATGAATTGGGTACCCATGGCATCCTGCCAGATCTGACCATTGTGCTGGATCTTCCACCTGAAAGGGCGTTTGCGCGCCAGATCAAGGCGCATCGATCGCGGGACCGGATGGAAAGTGAGCAGCT
Organism: Deferribacteres bacterium JdFR-76; assembly: GCA_002011685.1. Classification (GTDB taxonomy): domain Bacteria; phylum Zhuqueibacterota; class JdFR-76; order JdFR-76; family JdFR-76; genus JdFR-76. Next base: position 3,821 of record MTOL01000296.1, on the reverse strand, counting down.
GGATTTTTACCGCCGGGTACGGGATGGGTTTCGTCAGCTGGCTAGCAGGGAGCCCGGCCGGGTGAAGCTGGTGAATGCCGACCGTCCCGTGGAAGAGATTTCCGGAGAAATCTGGGACATGGTGTGGGCTCTTATTTCCTCCCGGATCGAAGGAGGATCGGGCGTTTCAGGAGGAAGATGAGGGGGTGGAAATAGTCCGTGTGCGGGTGCCCAAAAACGTTCATTTTAAGAAATTTTGGAAATTGCGGCAGAAGGCAACTACTTTTCTAAATAATCCGTTCAATTTGCCAGGCTGTTTGGAATGGAAAGGGAGGCATCCATGAAGCGTGGGAAACAATCCTTTCTAATTGTTTTGATCCTGCTTGTAACCATAACGGTGAGCGGCTGGCTAGCCCACTCTTCGGAAATGGCCGATCCCGACATTTACTTGGTTCTGAAGCGCAATATAACGCTGTTTCAGAGAGTTTACGAGGAGATTCTTCTGCGCTATGTGGACGAAATCGACCCAGATGCGTTTGTCCGCGCTGCGATTTACGGGATGACACAGCGCTTGGATCCGTACACCAGTCTGATCGAAAAAGAAGAGAATCAGCGTTTACAAACTCTTACGCGGGGCAAGTACGGAGGTGTGGGGATGACCATCAGCAAGCGGGGGGACTATCCTGTTGTGGAGGAACCTCCGTTTGACGGGACACCCGCTGCCAAAGCAGGAATCCGCGAGGGCGACCAGATTATCGAAGTGGATGGTGTGTCCACCAGAGATCTGTCCCTTTCCGAAGTGGCAAACCGGCTCCGAGGCAAACCGGGAACACCGGTTTCCATCAAAATCCGGCGGGCCGGGGAAGAAAGGCCGCTGCATTTCCGCCTCATCCGTGATGTGATTGTCATCCGGGACGTCTCTTATGCGGGCTTTCTGGAAGAGGGGATCGGGTACATCCGTCTAACGCGGTTCTCTAAATTTTCGCCCAAACAGGTAAAGGAGGCGGTGCTGTCGCTAAAGTCCCAGGGCCTGAAGGGGCTCATCCTCGATCTGCGTTCCAATCCTGGAGGCCTGCTGGATGCCGCCATTGAAATTGTCAATTTCTTTGTACCCAAAGGCGAACTGATTGTGTACACCAAGGGCCGCACAAAACACGCCAATCGGAAATACTATGCTACCAAAGATCCCATTCTACCGGAGACGCCACTGGTGGTTCTGGTGAACGGGGCATCGGCGTCGGCTTCGGAAATTGTAGCTGGGGCCATTCAGGACCTGGACCGAGGCCTGGTTATTGGCAGCCGCACTTATGGAAAAGGCCTGGTCCAGACGCTGATTCCCTTTCCTTTTCAAAAGAACACGGCGCTGCGGCTCACAACGGCCAAATATTACATCCCCAGCGGGCGGCTTATTCAGGATGTGAGCCGGCTAAACCGTGATGAAAAGCTATTTGCCGTCAAAGATGAAGAGCTGGCGCCCGATTCGTCAAACGGACAGAAGGAATTTCGCACCAAGGGAGGGCGGATTGTATACGGAGGTGGGGGGATTAAGCCGGATATCGAGATCGATTTTCCAAAGATGAGCAACTTCGAGCGCGCTCTCTTTCAGCAATCCATGTTCTTCAATTTTGCTGTGAACTACGCCGCCCGTATAAANGACAAGCCGGAGCATATCGAGATCACGGATGAGATTCTCAACGAGTTCCGCCAGTACCTGACGGAGAATGGTTTCGATTTTCACATAGAAGGTGAGGAAGAGATCCGTTCCCTGGCGGAAATTGCCCGGGAACGCGAGTTTGGTCCGGCAGTTGAAGATGAAATTGCCAACCTGCAAAAAACGCTTGAGGAGATGAAGAAGCGGGAATTCGACCGGCATGTGGATTTCATCCGCCGCTATCTGAAACGCGAAATCGCCGCCAAGGTGTTGGGAAACAAAGGCCCGGTGCTGGCAGATAAGGAAGACGACCCGGTGCTGAAGACGGCCATCCAGGTGCTGCGCAATCCGTCCGAATACGCCATGAAACTGGGCAAGTAGGGTGTCCATCACACTGCTGGTTGGGTTTTTTCTTCTGGGCGTGGTGGTGGGGGTGATTGCCGGGTTTTTCGGCATTGGGGGTGGGGTGGTGGCCATCCCGGTGCTGATGTGGATTTTCCGCACACATGGGATTGGTGGCGATTATTACGTCCATCTTGCTTTTGGTACCAACCTTTTTGTCATCATCGGAACTGCCACAATGTCGAGCTACCGGCATACCCGCTACGGAAATGTTTACTGGGCCGCCGTTCCCTATCTGGCGGCAGCCAGTATTGTGGGGGCCCTTCTGAGTTCTTTTGTAGCGTGTTTGATTCCCGGCCGCGTGCTGCGCTTGCTTTTCGGTGTGCTGATGATTTACTCCGGCGGGCGGCTTTTGCTGCGTCGTCAGGACGGGGGCAATGCCGTTAGCCAGGACGATATCCGCCAGAACCCACCGCGGTTGCTCTACCTCATCACGGGGTTTTCTGCGGGACTGATCGCTGGACTGACGGGTTTGGGAGGAGGGATTATTTCCATTCCGCTGATGATCACCCTGTTGCATTTTCCGGTGCGTGTGGTGGCTGGAACGTCCAGTTCCATCATGATTTTTACCGCCATAGCTGGAGCGCTGGGCTATATACTGAATGGATGGGGAAATCCTGTGCTGCCACAGGGTGCCGTAGGCTTTGTGTATCTGCCTGCGGCAGTGCCGTATCTCGCCGGGACCGTGTTGTTCGCCCAGGTTGGCGCCAGGTTGAACAATCTTATTCCAGCCAAAGGCCTCCGGATCATTTTTGGCGCATTCCTTTTGGCAATGTCCATAAAAGTCTTGTTTTTTTAGAGGAAAATTCGTAAATTTGCGCTCAAATTTTGGCCGCATCCGTGTGATCCTTTGCAATCTAAACAGGGAGGTATGATTTATGGGTAAGAAATACGTGTATAAATTCGGGCCAGGAGGTGCAGAAGGTCGTGCGGATATGAAGAACCTTCTTGGCGGCAAAGGTGCAAATCTTGCGGAGATGAGCAATCTGGGCATTCCCGTCCCGCCGGGATTTACCATTTCGACCGAAATGTGCACCGTTTACTACGAACAGGATAGAAATTACCCACCCGAACTTGAAGAGCAGGTAAAGGAAGCGATGGCCTGGGTGGAAGAGAAAATGGGGGCCAAGTTTGGAGATCCTGAAAATCCGCTGCTTGTAAGCGTGCGCTCCGGGGCCCGTGTTTCCATGCCGGGAATGATGGACACGGTGCTTAATCTGGGGCTGAACGATGAGACGGTTCAGGGCTTGATCAAAAATTCCAATAATGAACGCTTTGGCTGGGATTCCTACCGCCGCTTCGTTCAGATGTACGGCGATGTGGTGCTGGGACTTAAACCGGAGTCCAAAGAAGAAGTGGATCCCTTTGAGGCCATCATTGATGAAATGAAAGAGGAGAAAGGAGCGAAGCTCGATACAGACCTTACGGCGGAAGACCTGAAAGAGCTGGTGCGCCGATTTAAACAGCTGATTAAAGAGAAAAAGGGGGTGGATTTTCCGGAAGACCCATGGGAACAATTGTGGGGCGCTATCAACGCCGTGTTCGGTTCCTGGATGAATCCGCGGGCCATTACCTACCGCAAACTAAATGGCATCCCGGACGATTGGGGAACCGCCGTTAATGTTCAGGCCATGGTTTTTGGAAACATGGGTGACGACAGTGCCACCGGTGTGGCGTTTACCCGCGATCCCGCCACCGGAGAAAAGGAGTTNTATGGGGAATATCTGATCAATGCCCAGGGTGAAGATGTGGTAGCGGGTATCCGGACACCGCTGCAGATTACCAAAAA
>MTOL01000091.1 GCA_002011685.1 Deferribacteres bacterium JdFR-76 | reverse complement strand
ATCCCGTTCAGAACCACGCCCAGCAAATTCACAGGAATGTTGCTGAATAATTCCAACTTTTGCTTGGCCACGTTGCGGTTGGTTACTTCCGCACGGACAATGATGACCACCCCATCGGCCTGTGTTCCCAAAACCACCGCATCGGTGGCCGCATTCAAGGGCGGCGTATCGAAAATCACGATATCATAACGCCGCTTGGCCTCTTCGATAAACCGCCGCAGTTGAATGGATCCGAGAAGCTCCGACGGATTCGGCGTCAGAGAACCGCAGCTAATGACAGCCAGATTGGGAATGTAGGTTTCCTGAACGACTTCGTCAAAAGGCACCATTCCCATCAGGTAATTGCTCAGCCCCGGTTCCTTTTCGATTCCGAACGTGTTGTGCTGAACCCCGCGCCGCAAATCCGCATCCACCAGAAGCGTGCTGGAACGGTGCTGAGCCAAAGTTACAGCAAGATTTGAAGAGGTAAACGATTTGCCGTCCCCAGGGGCAAAACTGGTGATAACAATGGTCCGCAGCTTACCGGATGTTTTGGAAAACAGGATTTTTGTTCTGAGAGCACGGTAGGCTTCACTAACCGGTGTAGGAGAATAGTCATAAGTCACCAGTTGCGAATCCAGCTGCCGCAATTTTCCTGCATCGTCCAGCTCCTCTTCGTCGCTGAATTCGATTTTGGGTATGCTGCCTATTACTTCCAGTCCCAAATGTCGCTTGATATCGTCGGGAGATTTGATCGTTTTATCCAGAAATTCCAGCCCGATCCCCACAGAAATGGCCACAAAAAAGGCGAAAAAGATACCCAGCGCAGCCTTCTTCTTTTTGCCGCTGTTTTTGGGAAATTCGGGCGGAATAGCCGGGTCCAGAATATCCACCTCTTCCGCTTTCACTGCTTCGTTGATTTTCAACTCCTGCGCCCGCTGCAAAAGAGAGGCATACAGCTTCTGGGAAATCTCCACTTTTTTGGAAAGGTTGGCCAGGCGCAACTGTTCATTGGGCAGATTCCGGATTTCCGACTGCAACCGGGCAATCTGCCGGTCCAGGTTCCGGATCTGCCGGGCAACCTCTGTCAACTTCTCTTTCGCCCGTTCATAGATCTGGCGGTGGACCTCACGGATATCTTGGTCCAAAGCCAACACATCGGCGTGTCTGGCCGTTACTTTGGTCAAAAGTTCCCGCCGCTGGGTCTCCAACGTCCTCAGCTTCTCCCCCAAAATTTGCATGGAAGGCTCGTTGGCGAACAGCTCGTTGGCCACAATCTGGGAATAAATGTACCGGAGCTCCGGGATGTCATTGGCCGAGGAGAGCTGGTCGCTGGAAGGCAAGGCTTCCAACTGAGAGAGCAGCTCCTTCAAATTGTCCCGGTTTAGTTCAATGGATTTTTTCTGAGCCTCCAGCTGCGAGAGCTTCTCCACCTTCAGCTGGACATCGGTGTCCAGGCTGATAAAGTGGCTTTCTTTGAACTGCCGCAGTGCCCGCTGATCCTCTTCCAGCTGTTTTTTCGCCAGATCCAGCTGATTCATCAGCGCTTGTTTGTATTCCAGATTGCGTTTCTTTTCGTAAGAGATGCTCTCTTCTACGAAAATTTGCGCCAAGCTATTCACCATGCGGGCCACAATAATGGGGTTTTCGTGGACCATGGTCAGCTGCAGCAGGGTACCACCGCGCTCATTGCGGATCCGCACATGGGAACGGAACCAGCGGACCGCTGAAGAAAAGTCCGCAATTCCAAAAACGATGTGATCATTGGACTGGACAAAATCCGGATTTAACTGGAAGAAGAATCCGTTGACGGCATAAACGCTGTCCACAATTTCCGAAAGCTGGCCAGAAACCACCAGGCGGCCGTTTTCTTTGTCCTCCGGATTCGACAGCTTATACAGGGTAAACTGGCCATCCTTCCACGTGAGCTTATACCAGCCTCCGACCGGATCTTTGGTGGTGTAAAATTCTTTGAAAATATTGTGACGCATCAGACCCCGTTTTTTGGCCTCTTTATCCAGCCGCAGGGTAAGTCCCAGCTGAGCTACCACTTTCTCCGCAAAGGTCCGGCTGGTTAGCTCCACAAACCATCCGGAAGAAAGAATCCGAAGTTTTTCGGGATCATAATTTTTGAACCGGATCCATGTAGAGGCCTCATACTCTGGCGGCTGACCCTTTACATAAAGAAGCCACGGAATCGCAATGGCCAGAAAGATGNCAAGCAGCAGGAATTTTCTTTTATACAGTCCCCGGAGATACCTCCGGATATCCAGACTAAACTCCTGACCCGAATCCTCTTCTTCAAAGAATTTCTCTAAATCCATTGTTTCCCTTCATCTGTTTCATCATCGGTTCTGCACATCTGTTTATCGCATACGGTCCGAAAGGCGGATATAAAGAAGTGCGATGGAGATTCCCAAATTCAGAAAACCCACCATTCTGGCAAGGAAAAATGGCCTTTTCGCCGGGACGACAATCTGATCGCCGGACCGGATCCCGACGCTTTTCAGGGAATAGGCGTTCTCAAAAGCGGATAGGAGATTTTCGATTACTTTTCTTCCTCCACGCTGGACAAAGATTTTGTTCAAATCTGCCTCGTTCCGCACACCACCAGCCAGTTCCAGCAATTCCCACAGCGAGCTACTTGGATCAATCCGGTAGGAACCTGGCCGGAAAACAGCTCCCATGACAGAAACGCGGATGAGCGGCCGCACATGAATAAACGGTCGTTCCACAAATGCGGAATACCGCTCGCCAAGCCGTTCAATTAGCTCCGTAGGTGTCAAACCTGCAACCCGCATTTTGCCCACAAAAGGCAGAAAAATGTACCCCTCCGGATCGATAACGTAATCTCCGCTGATATTGCCCATGGGGGTCCCCGGAGATTTGGATTCCGTCCAGAGCTGCCAGAACTGGATTCGTACAGCATCACCGGGCTGAAACCGCTCCTCATCCGAAACCGTCTGAGCCGACCCTGCCACAGCGGACAGCCAAATAACTATCCCCAGAACAAGCATTCCCATTCGTTTCATGGTTGGCTCCTTTTTTTACCGGGACCGATAGAAACGGTAACGTTTGTCTTTTGTGTCAAGATTTAACTCCCGCAGAATCCGGTATATCCGGAATAATCCAACTTTTGTATTGCCGTATTTGGATTTCCGCAACTCCCTCCTGATCCCCAGTACACCAAGAAAAGGTTTTTCGATGATCACCTGTTTGATTTTCTCCGGCAATGGCAAATGTGCCGGATCAATTTTCGGCCGTTTCGCGAAAGGAAAGGATTGCTGTCTTTTTTCTTTAGTTTCGACCATTTTGGGCAAAACCTGAACATCCGTCTCTGCCGGCTTCTCCGCTACCGGCCCCTCCTCAAGGGCATACGGCGGCGGATCTGTTATGTCAAATCCCCTGGCAATATCAAAATCGTTCATCGCCTCTTCCACAGAATCATATGTGTTCATAATTTTATGAAACTCCAGCATTTCAAACACATCATACACTTCCGGAATCATACCCACCAGCTTAATATCTCCACCCCCCTCCCGGATCTCTTTGATCTCTCCCACAAAAGCTCCCCAGCCAGCGCTGCTCACATACGATACTCCACTCATGTCCACAATAAACTGCACATAGCCTTTATCAATTAGCGATTTCAGCTTCTGCATCAGCACCGGGGTGGTAGACGTATCCACAAATCCGTTGATTTTCAGATAAACAATGTCTTTGTTGTAACCTACCAGCCGGTCAAATATCTGAATTCCTTCCATACAAAATGCTCCTTTTCCTGCACCCTATTGCAGCCATCCAGACATTACAAATAGCGTGCCAGGCTTTTTGTCCTTTCAAACCTCATTTTTGAACCGGTCAGGTCCATAACTGCCCCAGCAGATTTTTTCCACGGCCAATCTGCAGTACAGTCAATTTGCTAACCTATTGAACAAACTGATGTTACATAGACACACCATCCCCTGAAAGGGATATCATCCCAGCACTTCTCCGAAACGGAACTCCGGACCAGGAAGGATTGGCAACAGCCTGTGGGGAATGCCGGACAGTGTTCCAAAAAGGAACAGAGACTATTTCATTTTGGCCAGTTGCTGGTACAGCCGGATGTATTCTTTTGCCGAATTCTTCCATGAAAAATCCTGTTTCATGGCCCTGACGACCAGTTTCCTCCATGAAGCCCGGTCTTGATACCATTTTAATGCACGCTCAACCGTTTGAACCAGCTCCTTTGCATCGTACTTTTTAAACACAAATCCCGTTCCTTTTTGCGGGTTTTCATCCACATCTACCACCGTATCCAGCAGACCTCCGGTACCGCGCACAATGGGAATGGTACCGTACCGCAAGCTGTACAGCTGGTTCAACCCACACGGCTCGTACCGGGATGGCATGAGAAACAGATCACATCCCGCTTCAATCAGATGAGCAAGGCGCTCATCAAAGCCAATGTGAACAAACAATTTTTCCGGAAACCGCTGCTGTAGCGATTTCAGCTTCTTCTCGATCTCCTTATCCCCAACTCCAAGGATGATATAGCGCAAATCTTTTTCCAGGATTACCGGTAGCGCCTCAAGCAAAATATCGAATCCCTTCTGAACCACCAGCCGTGAGATAGTACCCACAAACGGGATTTCCGGCTCAAATGGCATGTTGCAGAATTCCAGCAGAAACTTTTTATTCTCCATTTTCCGGTCAATGGAACGGAACGTATAATTGACCGGAATTTCCTTATCGGAGGACGGGTCCCAGGTAGAGTAATCCACCCCGTTCAGAATGCCGTAAAAATCCTGCGCGCGCCGCCTCAGAATTTCCTGCATCCCTGCACCGATTTCGGGATCTTCCTGGGCCTGGCGGGCATAGGTTGGGCTTACCGTGGTGATGACATCGGCATACTCCAGCCCAGCCTTCAGGTAGCTGATTTTTCCATAATAGGCGGCCGCTCCGTCCTCTTCCGCAAAATGCGCGGGCAGGCCGGTATAACGGAATTTCTCTTTGGGGAAAACTCCCTGGTAGGCAAAATTATGGACCGTGAGCAGGGTTTTTGTTTTCGCAAGCGGGCCTTCCTTCCCGTACACCTCTTTCAGCAAAGGCGGAATCAAAGCCGTTTGCCAGTCGTTGCAGTGGATCACGTCCGGATACCAGTGAAGCCGTTCCAGCACGGCAAAAGCCGTATGGCAAAAGAGGGCGAAACGTTCGGCATTGTCTTCGTAATCCTTTCCTGTTTTTGGATCGACATACAGACCTGGCCGTCCGAAATACGGGGGATAGTCCACAAAATAAACCTGAATTTTGGACCCCGGATAAAATGCCGATTTCACATTCACCAGGACTTTCTGATCTCCCAGCGGCACCTCCAGATCCCGAAGTCGTATCACATCGCGGAGGGTGTACTGCCGGTCACGGATCATGCCGTATTTGGGCAGAATCATGCGGATTTCATGGCCGTATTCCTTAATGGCATGGGTAAGCGAAAAGGCCACATCGGCCAGCCCTCCCGTCTTCGCATATGGGACTGCCTCAGAAACTGCAAACAGGATATTCAGTGGAGATGCCATGGCAATATCCCAATTTTATTCACGATTCCGGTTCGATCTCTTTCAGAAATTGCGCGGCGTCCTCCGGCGGCGTGGGATTGATATAAAACCCGCTGCCCCATTCAAATCCCGCTACCTTTGTTAGTTTGGGGATGATCTCAATGTGCCAGTGAAAGTCCAGGTACTCGTCGTGCACCAGCGGTGCCGTATGAATAATAAAATTATAGGGCGGATGCGAAAGTGCCAGGTTGATCCGCCGCAGGGTTTCCTTCATAATCGCCGCCAGATCGGCATAATCCACCTTTTGGGAATCTTCAAAATGAAGCACATGCTTTTTGGGTAGAACCCAGGTTTCAAACGGAAACCTTGGTGCAAACGGCTCAAATGCGATAAACCGGTCGTTTTCGAGAACCACCCGTTTTCCTGATTCTTTTTCCTGCCGGATGATATCGCAAAAAATACAACGCTCTTTGTAGCTGTAATACTTCTGGTATCCGTCCAGCTCTTCCATGACGCGCTTCGGGATAATGGGCATGGCAATCAACTGGGAGTGAGTGTGTTCAAGAGAGGCGCCCGCCGCCGCTCCATGGTTTTTAAATACCAGAATATACTTGAAGCGGACATCCTTTTTCAGATCCAAAATCCGGTCGCGGATGGCCCACCAGACATCCTCTATCTGTTCCACACCCAAATCAAACAAATCCAGTCCGTGTTGGGGCGTTTCGATGATAACCTCATGAGCGCCAACACCGTTCATATAGTCGTATACGCCATCTCCCCGCCGGTTCAGCTCGCCTTCGATCCGGAGTGCCGGGTATTTGTTGGGCACCACCCGGATTCGCCATCCCGGCGAATTGGGAGCAGTCCCGGGGTCACGGTAGGCCAGTACCTCCGGTGGCGTGCGGTCCTCATTTCCCTCGCAAAAAGGACAGAACCCCCCTCTCTTCCTTTCGGGCTCCACAATAAAATCAGAGGGACGTTTGCCCCTCTCAGCCGAAATAATGACCCACCGTCCGATGACGGGATCTTTGCGTAATTGCGGCATGGATTCTTTCGGATTAAGGGTTTGTCAGAGCTGATTCAAGAGTTTCCGGGCTATGGGAATATATTCGCTCTTGGGATACTTCATGATCAGCCGCTGCAGCGCTTCTTTTGCCTGTTCGGGCCGGTTCAGATTTTTGTAACAGAGGGCAATTTTCAGCTGAGCGTCGTCCTCTTTGTTCGAATTCACAAAGGCGAAAACCTTTTCAAATTCCACCAGGGCCCGCTCGTACATGCCAAGCCCATAATAGCATTCACCAATCCAGTACTGAGCGTTATCGGAGTAGGAATTGTTGCTATCAATTCGCAGCAGTTCTTCAAACATGCGAATGGCTGTATTATAATTGCGCGAACGGTACTCCGCCAGCGCTGCCTGATACCGCCGCTTGTATTCTTCCAGAGAAATCGGGCCAGCTGTCCCGGTCCCACTGCTTTCGGTTGCCACCGCTGGTTGCTCCGGCGCCGATTTCAGATCATTCAGCACACTTTCCAGTTCCGCAACCTTCTGGTCACGCTGTTCCAGTTCTCTCTTGAGCCGCTCAATTTCGGCCTCTTTCTGCCGGAGTTCCCGTTCCAGATTGGCAGCCTGGGATGCCAGAGCTTGCTTTTTCTCCTCCGTACCGGCGCCCGTTTTTTCCTGTTCTGGCTCAATTCCCAGGAGTCGTAGCACTTCCGCCTCGTCCTTTCGCTGCTGTTCCTTCTGCTTTTTCTCCTCCTGAAGAATCTGGTCTACCTTTTGCCGTTCCTCCTGCTTGGCGGCTACTTCCGGCTCCGGCCTGGTTGCAGCACATCCCGCTAGGAAAAACACCATCCCCGTACCCAGAACAAAAAATCCTACGCTGCGGAATCTCATTGTTTCCCTCCCAAAATCAATCCGTTCTTGATTTTGCTAAAAATAAAAAAATCTCCCAAAACGGCAGGACAAGAGCGGAATCTCATTTCCGAATCCGATCGATATCAAACGCTTCCCTGCGAAACTCCGGATCATAATTTAATTAATAAAGCTCTGCTTAAAAATCAAGTTCTTTTTGGCCGGAAAGGGTTGATCTTCATTAAAAATCAAGAAGATACGATCCTGGAGCCATTCCGTTTCAGTACTCATGTTTCCGGCGGGAAATTCCAACCAGCAGCCCCACAGAGGCCATGGAAACAGTGAGAAACGTGCCCCCGTAACTCACAAAGGGTAACGGCAATCCCGTTACCGGCATAATCCCCATTGCCATCCCCAGGTTCACAAAATAATGATAAAAGAAGATCGAAACGATTCCGATTGCCACCAATCCGTAGAACCGGTTTTTGGCTGATGCGGCAATCCGTACCCCGCGCATCAGAAGATAGCTAAACAGCAGAAGAATCACCATCCCCCCAACGAAACCAAATTCTTCCCCAATCACCGAAAAAATGAAGTCGGTATGCTGTTCCGGCAGGAAGCGGAGTTGTGTCTGTGTTCCGTGCAGGAACCCTTTTCCCCACAGCCCACCGGAGCCGATGGCCACTTTTGACTGAATAACCTGGTAGCTGATTCCCCGCGGGTCCTGCACCAACCCCAAAAAGGCTAGAACCCGCTTTTGCTGGTAGGGGTGCAGGGCCTGCCACAGATAAGGCGTAAAGATCCCCACGGCGATATTGACGCCCAGCAGCAGTCCGGAAACCAGAGGGGGCTTCCGAGCATAAATCAGAATTCCAACCAAAATAGCCATTACCCCAAAAAAGGTCCACACATTGAACGAAGCCACGGCCGTTGCAAAAGGCAGAACAGCCAGGATCAGGGTTTCAAGTTTTACCCCTCCCCAGTAAAGAACCGCAGGCAAAATAGCGGCAAAAACCAGTGCCGTTCCCAGATCCGGCTGTTTGGCCACCAGCAACATGGGCAGCACGCCAATCACTGCTGCCAGCAGAAGATTCCGGGTTTGATTGACGGTATCGTGGTGATCGGAAAGAAACTTAGCCAGTGCCAGAACAGTGGCCAGTTTGGCCCATTCCGACGGCTGAAAACGGATTCCGCCAAAACTAATCCACCGGGCAGCGCCGCCTCCGGTTTTCCCGATCACCAACACCGCCAGCAACGAAAGAATGGCCAGCCCGTATACCGGATATGCAAAAGCTTCCAGGTACCTGGGATGTATGCTGAAAGCCACCAGAAACAGCACAATACCAAGAAAAAACCAGTACACCTGCTTTAGAAAGTTGCTGCCAAAAGAGGTTCCCGCCTGGGCCTGGCTCACACTGTAGATACTCAGCAATCCCACACCGATTAGAAGAATCATGCACAGGATCAGGCCAAGGTCCCAAACTTCAAGTCCAAATTTTTTGCCGGTTCGAATCACTTTTTTGCTGCCAGTTTTTCTTCGCGCAACGGATATTTTTCGAAAAAGCGGCGCAATAGTGCGCCGGCTCNCGGCGCTGCCACAGCGCCGCCACCACCGCCGTTTTCCACCAGTACCGCAAGGGCCACCACCGGCTGGTCAAACGGAGCAAATCC
>MTOL01000225.1 GCA_002011685.1 Deferribacteres bacterium JdFR-76 | reverse complement strand
GCGTCAATCCCAACCCGTTTGTTCCTGCACGCGGGGATGACCGCATTACGTTCTTTGGTGGATCTCTGGGAGGCGGCCAGCTCAACATCTACACGGTTTCGGGTCAACGTGTAACAACCCTGTACGTTCCTCCGGAAGAAATCCGATTTAGCTGGGATGTCAAAAACGAAAAGGGGGAACCTCTGGCTTCCGGCGTCTACATCTGGAGACTGAAGACCAGAGAGGGCACATTTTATGGCAAGTTTGCCGTTATCCGCTGAGAACGTTTCCGCGATTGAAACGGAGAAAAAGCATGAAGCGAATCATGATTTTTGCAGTTTTGATTTTGGTAACCGGATACCATCCAAGAGGCTGGTCGCAGGGAACAGCCACCTTCCAGAGCATGAAAATTGGAGCGGGGGCACGGGCGGCCGCCATGGGAGGAGCTTACGTGGCCATTTCTGACGATGCCAACGCCATCTTCTGGAATGTTGCGGGAACGGCGCGGTTGGCATCGGCTCAAGCAGCCTTCTCTTACAATCTCTGGTTGCTGGGAATGTCCCGCCGGAACCTGGCCCTTACCCTGCCGGCTACCTGGGGAACATTTTCGCTCGGGCTTTCCTATTTTTCCGCCGGTGATATCCCGGAGGTGCAGGATTTTCAGTACCGGGGCTCGTACACCGCATCTGATCTGATCTTTTCGCTGGGATATGCCCGCCCGCTGAATGCTTTTCTGCAAGCCGGAGTGGTTGCAAAAATCCTGCGGGGCACGATCAGCAGTTACAGTACCACAGGCTGGGCCGCAGATGCCGGAATCCTGGCACAAATCAGGGCGTTCCGTTTCGGAGTGGCCGTGCGGAATATCGGGCCGCCCGTACGTTACGTCCGTGAGAACAACCCGCTTCCCACCATGGTGGAGGCAGGAGTTGCCTTTATCCATCCCAGCTTTTCGCTTTCCTGCTCCGCAGGACAAACCCGGGATCGGGACCCGCTTCTGGCGGCCGGTTTTTCCTTTATGCCGCTGCAGCACTTCACACTGATGGCCGGTTACAATTCCCGTTCCGCCTATGCAGGGGGATTCCGCATCGGATGGAAGAACCTCGCAATGGAATATGCCTTTACCAGCATGAAACAGTTCCAGCCGGTCCACCGCATTGGAATCCTCTGGCACCATAGCCGAAAACGCACTTCTTCCGTGACGAGATAAACAGAGCGGCGGCACAAACTTACCGGGGATGCACCTTTTCCTGTACCGAGAAGGGATTTTGCCGGCATCGGCCAGAGCAAAAAGAACCGGCCTCGTCAGGATTCTGATCCAGAAAATTGCGGAAAAATCTTTTGACAAAGTTAATTTTTTCCTATATTGCCGAACAAAAGATGAAAAGTGCCAGGAAAGCACTCTGGCCTCACGGATCCCATTTTCCGGCCGGGAACAAAAGGGACGGATGATCCATTGGCACTTTTTGAACACCTGATACAGTCTGCTGCAACAGCCCTCTGGGGCCTGCCAATGTTGCTATTTCTGGCGGGTCTCGGCATCTATTTCACCGTCCGACTAAGAGCCCATCAATTCCGCCATCTTTGTGTGGCGCTCAAGCTCGCTTACCGCTACCGTGCGGGCGAAGGCGAAGGGAACATCTCACCGCTGCAGTCACTGATGGCTGCCCTGGGGGGCATCATTGGAAACGGGAATATCGCAGGTGTGGCGACCGCCATNGCCGTTGGGGGGCCGGGATCGATCTTCTGGCTATGGCTGGCATCGTTGGTTGCCATGATTATTGTCTATGTGGAAACAANGNTCGGTGTTTCATACCGCAAGAAATCCACCGATGGCACCTATTCTGGGGGCCCCATGTATTACATCGAACACCTGCTGGGCTGGCGCTGGCTGGCAGTGCTTTTTGCCCTGGCGATGGGGTTCAAAACTTTGCTGGCAACAGCCACCATTCAATCCAATTCCATTGCCCTCGCCGCTCAAACGTCGTTTGGCATTCCCATGCCGCTTGCCTGTCTTGTTCTCAGCCTGCTTGTCTGGTTGGTGATCATTGGTGGATTGCGCTCCATAGCGCGAACCCTCGAGAAACTAACTCCTCTGATGGTTCTATTTTATCTTGCTGCCGGAACCGGCATTTTACTGGCCAACGCGACGCGGTTCCCGGCCATGTTGCGATTCATCGTGGAGAGTGCCTTCCGTCCGTCCGGTGCTGCAGGGGGATTCGCCGGGGTAACGGTGCTGCTTGCCATCCGCTACGGTGTTGCCCGCGGGTTCTTTTCCAACGAAGCGGGGACCGGAAGTGCTCCCATCATCTATGCCACCGCACGCTCAACGGATGCAGAAAAACTGAGTCTCGTGGCTATGTCCGGCGTGGTAGTAGATACCATCGTGGCCACGTTAACAGCATTCCTAATTCTCATTACGGGAATCTGGACAACCGGCCAAACCAGTACGGCGTTAACCACTGCTGCATTCGCTACCCTGTATGGTCCAGCTGGTGGATATCTTGTTTTTTTGGCTTCTTTTCTGTTCGGCTACTCCAGCATGGTGGCCTGGGCTTTTTACGGAGAACAATGTTTTGTGTATATACTGGGGACCCGTACACGGAAGATTTTCCGCTGGCTCTTTTGCGTGATCATCCTCTTCGGTTTTCTTCAGGTAGAAACGGTATGGAGCATCGGTGATATCATGAACGGCCTGATCGTTCTGATCAACGGAGTGGCTATTTTTTACCTGGTCAAATACCTGGAGCGTCCTCTTCTTCACTGACAAAACGCGCCATTCTCAGTTTTCGGGTTGCTGCCACACACCCGAACAGGGTTACAGCTGGCACGCAGGGTTCTGCTAACGCCCAGCGGAGACGAAAGGAAAAGGCAGGTAGTACTCCAAAACCGCCTGCTGGAAAGCCAATTCCCGAACCCATCCGGACGGATGTTTCACGCCGAATGCGGAAGAATCTCGTTCCAAACAGTTCCAGGAACTGCTGACAGGACTTTCAAAATTAGCGGACAAACAGAATCTTTATTTTTCGGATTGCCTTTCCGACACGGAACAGCACAAAGTAGGTTCCCGTGGGAAGCTGCCTCCCAGAACGGTCCCTGGCGTCCCATCGGATGCGGATGAGCCCGTTCTGCGGTATAAAAACGCGCTTCTGCCAGACAACCTGGCCCAGCACATTAAAAATCAGCAGATCTCCTTCCTGCAGGCGGAGATTCCTCGGCACTTGGATCTCCAGGGTCGTTTCTGGATTGAAAGGATTGGGATACGCTGCCAGGAGGAATAGATCGACCGGTAGTCGACCATTGCCTACCAGGACCTCAATCGGGCCTTCCGGCGAGCGGCCGCTTTCACCCGAAATTTCCAGCAGTTCTCTGTAGTATTCTTCCGCCTCTGGATTGGGAACAAGGTAAGCGGTATAGGCCGAAAGGACCCGCGATTTCATGCTAAGGTCGATCATCGTATTGATGATCCAGGATGTTCGCTCTTTGTGCGATAGTTTTCTGAGCCGCTCACCGTACCATGCGGTGGCTACCTGCGGAGGACCGGTTTTCACGTCGCCCGGGAAAATGGTAAACGATTTCACGAAAAGGCTATCGGAAGTTTTGCCGATCACCATCACTTCTGCTGGAAACTGGCCGTCCAGCAAACCCGTCTGAATGACAGGAAAACCGGCCGGGTAGTACCCTCGGTAGAGCGAGAACATCTGTGTTTCATAGGTATATCCTGAGCTGGGGCGTACAAACACCTCGATTTCCTGAAAATGGCTCACTTTTTCAAAAAAGATGGCATCCAGGATGTTTTTCAATGAGTGAAACCGGAGGAAAAAAAGATTCCCGCCGGTCTCTCGGGTGAGCGCCGAAAGAAACGGATACGTTTCCAGCATATAGCCGTAATCTTGTGTATACTTCAGACGGGTGGTATTATCCAGATTTAGGATATGAAATACGGTTCCCGGCGGAAAATGATCGATAATTTCATGGGCATAGGCTTCGCCGGAAGCGACAGATACGGGCAAATCAATCCGGTTGGTAATCCAGACAATTTCGCCCGGCGACTTTTGCCGGGATAAGAAGCGCACCGCTTCGGCGAACAGTTCCTGGGTGGCATTAAAATGAACGAAACGGTATCCCGTGATGCGATCAAACAGAGTATCCAGATTGGCTTGTGTTGCCGCCAACCAGTTTGAGCTGCCGCTTACGACCTCCTCATACCCCACAATAATGTTTACCGAATCTTCGGCCGAAAAGGCCTGTCTCAACGATTCTTTCAGCGATGAAAATAGGAGTTCTGCATCCAGGCCTCTTGTGTAGGGAAGGGCGTAATCAATCAGGATCAGCATATTGCGCGGAATGCGAGCCACGGAAATGGCCGGCGGATAAACGAAAAGCTGGTAGTATGTATACAAGCTATCCTGCAGAGTATAAATCGCAAAATCACCGAAAATATTCGCCGGGAGCACCAGTTCCACAAATTCATTCCAGGCGACCGGAATTTTTACCGAATACAGCGTATCGCCGGACACCGGCACAAACGGAAATTCCTCTTTTCCTACCAGCAGTGGTGGATCCGCCTGTGGCGGAAGTGCAACTTCAATTTCCAGGCTATCGGCTCCACAGAAGCGGCTGGTTATCTGGGAAACAGGCAACCATGTTCGAAATTGTCCGGCCGCTGGTCGAATCGGAACCAGGTAACGGAAGAAGAAGGTTTGCGATTTCCCACGGACGATGGGGAAAATTCGCAGTTCGTACTCCACCATACCGTTAAAGTCGGGCTGGCTGCGGGTGAAAATGGCGGGCTCCCGGAAAGGGCTGCTCACTTCATTGAAAAGCAGTTCCGCCGTCCAGCGGTCGAGAACGCGGGCTTGAACCAGAGAATCTCCATACCAGAACCAGAAATCAAAAACGATGGCTTCTTCCGGCAATTTGAATTTCCACTGAAACTCCAACTCACTGTAGTTCTTGAAAAACCAGCTGTTGAAATCGTAGCTGACGGTCAAAGAAACGGTATGTTCCACATAGGCGCCGCGCAGTCGGACTTCATCTTTAACAGCAGTAACATTTACATTCCGGTCGCGGATTTTGGGATAGCCGGCCTCATACACGCTGAAATCGCCGGCCAATGTGATTTCTGCCAGAATCAGAAGAGCCAAACAAAGAATAAACCTGTTCATGCCGCCACCTTCGTTTTTATCTCAGGTATGTAATCTTTACAGTTTTTTGGATTTCACCGAGAGAAACGCGGATAACATACAGCCCAGATGGCAGAAGTGACCCATCGGACCTGCGGCCATCCCATTCCCAGAATACCTGCGGCATCCCGGGCAGAACGGCAAACGCACTTTTCATGACTATTTGTCCAAGCATATTGAAAACTATAACGGTTCCCTGGCGCTCCACAGATTCCGGGGAAAGACGCATGGCTATTCGAAGACGGGAGCGAAACGGGTTGGGATAAACTTCCAGCTCAAACTCCTCCGGCAAAGGTTCGATCGATTCCTGAGTTTCAGGCAACCGGTCCTCTGCACTCAGCCGCTGAAACCCGGAAAACCCTGCAGGTCCGGGAATCACAAATCCGCTATAGGGACTCAAAAAACCATATTGAACAGATAGGCGACCTATTTCATCGATCAGCGCATGACTCTGAGGTTCTCGGAGTCGTTTGTTGGAATAGCTGGCATGCCAGTACACCGCCAACCATTCACTGGCGGAAGACTGGATTAAGGAATCTGCCACCAAAATTTTGTGGAAAAGGATTCCATTCAGGTGGCCAAAGTAATCCACTGTAAACGGGGTATTTCCTGAAAATTTGCCCAGAACCACATATGGGAAAGAATTCGGGAAATGTGTACGGTTCCAGTGAAGCAAATACTTATTGTAAACAAATCCACCCCGGGACCGAAATTCCACTTCTGCCTCATCAATGGCCGGAAAAAAAAGATCCTGCAAAGTAAAGGAGAACGCCCACTTGGGAATACTACGGAGAAAAAACACCGTTCCTCTGCTCAGACGTGCGAGATTTTCGTAAAGGTAGGCATTTCCGGTGTACCATATTCCATTGATGTAGATACGGTCTCTCCATTCTGGATCGCTACAATCCAAGATGCGGAATGCGACGGGAACCTGCAACCGCCGGACGGTAAGATCAAGGATATCGTTGGCGACAGAAACCGGGTTGGAGTGTTTTCTTGCCGTTGTGAAGAGCCAGATTTCACCTCCTTTGCCCTTTTCGTTAAAGTAGCGCACAGCGGTTCGCAGGAGTTGGGGCAACGCACTCACCCTGGGCTGGGGGGCATTCTTGATTTCTGTCAGCAATGCCGTGACATTTTCAGCAACGGCCGGGATAAAGTCGCCGCGTAGAAATTTGGGAATAAAATCCATCAGAAGCACATTGACGGAATCGGTATCGAAGAGACCGGCCCTCAGCACCATTTCCAGGCCGCCCAGGATTTCCGGAATCGAATATCCCGGGAGATCCTCGGTCACATCATAGATCAGCAGCACGCGGCGCGGGCCAGCATCCAGCTGCGTAAACGGCGGACGGATCATCAAATGAAAATAGTTGCCATTCGAATCGGAAAAAGAACGGAATTCATACAGATGAGGAAGAGGATGCCAGAAAAACAGAACCAGCGAAGATGATGTCAGATCTGCCTCATGGACCTGCAAATACCATGTTCCGTCGGGACGCTGCTGAAAGGTCCGGGGACCGTACCGGACACCGGCCTGAAGAACGGCTTTGCCTTCTGGATTATCCATATCCCAAAAATAGAGGTTGAGGGGAGTCATCTTATAATCCCACATGTAGAACTGCCAAATGGGCAAATAGGCATAGAAATACCAGACTGCCGGATGCAGCGGAGCAAGATATTTCACTTTAAACCGGAATGGTTTATCTATGTAAATGGGTGCTATCTGAAGGCGGTAATAGGGATTTTCCTTACCGGAATAGTCGCGAAAAATCCGTTTTCTGAGAAGAAGCCGGTTTGTTTGTTTTCCCGTCTGATTGTAGATGGCTTCTGCGGTGAGCAGATCGACCACGCTTGCCATTTGCCAACCGTTTTCTTCCAAAATGCCGCATTCCACAACAACAGCTTCATCAGGCAAGGAAAAATCTGCAAAAAGCTGATAGGGTTGTTTTTTAAGTAACAGGAAGCGAAGGTGATGTATCTCCCAACTTTTTGATGGAGCAACGGCTGCTAACTGCCAGCATTATATTAAAATAATGGAGATCCTTTAGCAACAATAAAAATGGACAGGAGATTCCCACAAGAAAAAATCAGTAAGCAACGGACGGGGGCAGGTATCTTTTAAAGATGCGGGTGTTAAATTGGGACAATATGCGGGCGGATTTTTTTGGAGCAACAAATAATTTTTTGCAAAAAACAAAAAAGGGAAGCCCTATTCCGGCTTCCCTTTTTAAAATAAAAAATCCCGGCGACGACCTACTCTCCCGCACGGTCCCCCGAGCAGTACCATCGGCGCTGGAGGGCTTAACTTCCGAGTTCGGAATGGGATCGGGTGTTTCCCCTCCGCTATGATCGCCGGGATTACAGAACAATTTCGAGAGTTGAGGAAAGAGAGATCTCAAAAGATCTGTCGTGAACAAGAGTTTCGGTTAAGCCGCACGGCCTATTAGTACCGCTCGGCTCAACGCGTTACCGCGCTTACACCTGCGGCCTATCAACCTCGTAGTCTCCGAGGGGCCTTCAGTCCCGAATAATCGGGAGGGACATCTTATCTTGGGGTGGGCTTCGCGCTTAGATGCCTTCAGCGCTTATCCCGTCCGCACATGGCTACCCAGCGGTGCTCCTGGCGGAACAGCTGGTACACCAGAGGTGCGTCCACTCCGGTCCTCTCGTACTAGGAGCAGCTCCCCTCAAATGTCCTACGCCCGCAGCGGATAGGGACCGAACTGTCTCGCGACGTTCTAAACCCAGCTCACGTACCGCTTTAATTGGCGAACAGCCAAACCCTTGGGACCTTCTCCAGCCCCAGGATGCGATGAGCCGACATCGAGGTGCCAAACCAGGCCGTCGATGTGAGCTCTTGGGCCTGATCAGCCTGTTATCCCCGGAGTACCTTTTATCCGTTGAGCGACGGCGCTTCCACACGCTACCGCCGGATCACTAAGCCCCGCTTTCGCGCCTGCTCGGCCTGTGTGCCTCGCAGTCAGGCCCCCTTATGCCTTTGCACTCTACGCACGATTACCAACCGTGCTGAGGGGACCTTTGGGCGCCTCCGTTACCTTTTAGGAGGCGACCGCCCCAGTCAAACTACCCACCTAGCACTGTCCTCCCCGACGCTTCAGTCGGGCGAGTTAGGATCTCGACATGACAAGGGTGGTATTTCAAGGGCGGCTCCACCCGAACTGGCGTCCGGGCTTCACAGCCTCCCACCTATCCTACACATGCCATGCCAAAACCCAATGCTAAGCTGTAGTGAAGGTTCACGGGGTCTTTCCGTCCTGCTGCGGGTACCCGGCATCTTCACCGGGACTACAATTTCGCCGAGGCCGTGGTCGAGACAGTGCCCAAGTCGTTACACCATTCGTGCAGGTCGGAACTTACCCGACAAGGAATTTCGCTACCTTAGGACCGTTATAGTTACGGCCGCCGTTTACCGGGGCTTCGGTTCAGAGCTTCTCCCGACCGAAGTCGGGATAACCCCTCCCCTTAACCTTCCGGCACCGGGCAGGTGTCAGTCCATATACGTCGTCTTACGACTTGGCATAGACCTGTGTTTTTAGTAAACAGTCGCCCAGGCCTCTTCACTGCGGCCTCGTTCGGCTCCTCCCGCGTGGGGATTCACCTACTTGAGGCACCCCTTCTCCCGAAGTTACGGGGCCATTTTGCCGAGTTCCTTGACCACGGCTATCTCGAGCACCTTTGGATATTCTCCTCGCCTACGTGTGTCCGTTTCCGGTACGGTCACCTGCAGATCTTGCCGCCCGAGGCTTTTCTTGGCAGTGTGATTAGGGCCAGTTTGTGGGCTAAGCCCTCCCATTCGCGCCTCGGAGTCCTGGCACCGCGGATTTGCCTGCGGTGCCCTCCTACACGCTTAGACCGGGACGTCCATCACCCGGCTGGCCTTTCACTCCTGCGTCCCCCC
>MTOL01000478.1 GCA_002011685.1 Deferribacteres bacterium JdFR-76 | reverse complement strand
CCAAGCCGCATGTTTGCGGCTCAGGTGGCCTGTGATGGGTGCCACCCGAAGATGGGAGAGGCGGGTAAACTTTCGCCGGCGGAGGACCTTCGTCTGAAACGGGAATCCTGTGTGCGCTGCCACGGCGAAGGTTTTGACCGCATGCTGGATGACTGGTTGCGGGAGATGCAGCAACTGGTGAGGGAGGTCCGGCCGTTCGTACAGCGGGGCACGCGGCTGGCGCAGTCCGTACCCGAAAACCGTGTTAATGCCGGAAAAATCAAAGATCTCGTGGAGGAGGCCCAATACAACTTGAAATTTGTGGTGGAGGGTCGCGGTGTGCACAACATTGACTATGCTGTGCGGTTGCTGAAGCGCAGCGTGGAAGATGTTCAACAGGCCTTCCGGCTGGCAGGCCGGGCTGCCCCCTCCGTGAAAGATGCGGTTCTGACCACCAGCGACGGGTACTGCACCGCATTCTGCCATCATATTGTTAAGCCCAAAAAGCAACTGACGTTCGAGCGCATCGATTTCCCGCACCGGATGCATTCAGCCGAGCTGGGGCTGGAATGTACTACATGCCATTCGCCGGACAAACACGGCTTGCGGGTCATTACGAAAACTGAGTGCATGAACTGCCACCATGAACAGCAGGATATTGCCTGTACCACCTGCCACGTGGAACAGAANGAGCTGTATACCGGCAACATCCGGGAACTNGGGATTTCCGACCAGCCAGACGTGATGGCCGAGGCTGAAGTGGAGTGCTCCGGCTGTCATGNTGTATCCCAATCCGGTGAAGTGCTGGGGCTGGTTGCANAGGCTTGCACAAGCTGCCATGAAGAGGGNTATGACGAAATGCTGCGAGAGTGGTATAATAACCTGCAGGACCTGATGTCACGGGTGATCGTCTGGAAGCAAGAAACCCAGGATAAACTACGGCGCGGGGACATTCCGAAAAATCAGATTCTCGAAGTCCGCAGGAAGTTATCGCGGGCCGAGAAGGTTCTGGCTTTTCTGGAAAAAGCACGGCCGGTCCACAATCAGGCCCTGGCAGAAGAACTGCTGATGGAATTTGTGGAGGATGAGTAGAAAAGCGTGTATCGTAAATTTGGGGAATGGGAAGGTTTAGAGTGAATGTGAAGAATCAGGTGTTTTTGTGAACGTAAATCTGGGAAAGTGAGATTTTTTGTCCGTTTGCTCTTGGAGATGGTTTCATGGAAGGGGGAAATTTCCTTCCTTTGANGAACTTTGGGCGGTANAGGTAGCCGCTATCGCGTTGAAAGAAGTAAGGGCTCCGGAAGGAGCCCTTTTCTTTTGCTGCTGGCAAAATTCTCTGTGGTTCTCCAGGGGGGAACGACCTCTCTTATTTTTTCAGCATTCCGGCTGAGCTGCAGAAGTCATTCTCCCAAGTAGATGCGGAACCGGTGGCGCGTTCCGTATATTGTTTCACGGTCCGCTTTTTACGTTGTCGCTTCTGCCTCTGCTGGTGTCTCGTACGCCTCTGGCCACGGTGGAAAAATCAGGGTAAGAAGGTACAGGATCAGAAACGGAAGCAGAAGCAGAACAATGGCCATCAGCAGCCCTTCGATACCCAGCAATGTCATTTTGTAGGCTGTCAGGCCGCGGAAACTCTTACTGAAGAGCTGGCCTCCGATTACCACATTCCAGCGGGTGGTAAAGATGCCCACTTCTACCAGCAGAGCGGAAATAAAGTAAATATGCCGCCGTAGTTCATCCGGAATGGGGAAAAGCTTGGTGGCTGCCAGGGCCACCAGAGGCAAAATCATTCCAAGCAACAGCTGAATGACTACCAGGCTAACGAAAAGCTTGCTGGATACCAGCTGGGAGAGAATCTTGATCGATTCTTCCGATTCGTAGATCCGGTGCAGGAAGTCCAGGGCCTCCAGTGAAAAGTCGATAATCATCATGTAAAACAGGAAGCTGGCAAGCTTATCCAGACACTTCATATCGATGGGTTTCCAGCGCATCAGTGTGGTGACCATGTAGATAAGAAGGAGCAGGGCAATGCCTGAAACGATGGCGGAAAAGAGAAATACGATTGGCATTAGCACACTGGACCACCAGGGATTGGCTTTGACGGATCCGAAAATAAATCCGACGTAGCCATGCAACAGGAAAGCGGACGGTATGCCGAGAACGGTGATAAATTTGACAGCCTTTTTGTCAAATTTCAGCGATTCTTCGGAGGTGTCGGTGGAGAACAGCAGGATGATGCGGTGCAGCCATTTTTTCAGACCGTGTTCTTTCTGGCTGAGGCGGATAAGGTCGCCACGGTAATCGAACCAGATTTCCAGAAGAAGCACGGCCATGAGATACCAGGCATACACGAACCCAAACATGGCCATGGCCGATTTCCGGTTCGGCGTAAGAAAGATTTCGTAGGCCCGCTCGGGGTGACCGAGGTGAGCCAGCAGCGGCATGGGGGCTACAATCAGGAAGGCCAGTGCCGTAAGCAGCGAAAGCCGATAGGTTGGCTGAACCTCCTTTACATTGAACACCTTTACGAGAGAGGCGAGAATGAAAGCACCAGCCACCAATCCGGTGATGTAGGGGTAGACAACGATTAAAATGCCCCAATGCAGTTCCACTTCGTTGGGATAAATATAACCGGTTATTTCTCGCAGGATTGCGTACAGTTCATGCATAGCAGTCCCTTCCCTATTTCACTGCCATATCCAGGTTGGCGTAATACACTTTGGGCTCCGTATTCAGGTACGGTTTGAGCACGTTGATCTTGTTCATCCGCATGAAACGCACCAGAGGGCTGGCCCGCCCCTTCAGGTCGCCGAAAATGCGGGCCTGGGTAGGACAGACCTCCACGCAAGCCGGAGCCAGTCCCTTGACAATGCGGTGGTAGCAAAATGTACATTTATCGGCAACCCGCTTTTCGGGATGGAGGTACCGGGCTCCGTAAGGACACGCCTGAATGCAGTAGCGGCATCCGATGCAGTATTCTTCATCTACCAGGATCACCCCGTCCGGAGTGCGGAATGTGGCACCCACCGGACACACCTGAACACAGGGCGGATTTTCGCAGTGGTTGCACAATTTGGGGACGAAAAAGCTGCGCAGGATGTGGCGTTCCGTCGTTATAGGCTGAAATCCGTGAATCCCGCCTTCGGGGCTGTCCACCGTGATTTCACCATCCCGGTGAACAATGTACCGTTCGACCCAGGTGCGGAAAAAGAACGGTTCTTTGGGAACCTTGTTTTCGGTCTTGCAGGCCCAGGCACAGCGGCCACACCCAATGCACCGTTCAATCTGAATACCCATACCCCAAAGGTGCTTGGTAGGGTCGTAACCTCCAAGGTTTTCTTTAAGTTCCTCTGCCAGTTTGGGATCGTTCGGAACGTCCAGAGGAACAAACAGGAGCAGCGACGATTTGACCAGGGTTTTCAGAGCGTCGCGCCGGCTCTTCTTCTGCTTCCGTTTCGCTTTCTTGCTCATCTTGCCTCCGGTAAATGTGGGTAATGACATTGCCAGCAGACGTACCGACCACCATGTGTGCTGATGTCAATTTTGATCGCTTCAGGAGCTTCGGTGGAGCCTTCCGCATGGCAGGCACCACAAAATTCCCGGGTTTTGGGCTTGTCCGGCCGGTAGGTACGCGGATTCACCTTATGTTCTTCAGGGGTCTGATGACAGCGGGTGCACGGGATGTAAACATGGTGAGAGACGGCCTTTGTGCGGGCAATTTCCGCATGACAGGCCTCACAGCCTCGCGGTATCTGGGGCGGTTTAGGATCGTGCGGATTGTGGCAGACCGTACAGGCCTTCATGGGATTGTGAGATTCCACAATGATCATTGGAAACCCTGTGGGCCGCGAAGCCAAATAGGCATGGCAGATGGGACAGTATTCCCGTCCCGACGGTTTGAATGGTGTCACCTCATCGGGACTTTCTGTATGTTTCGCAGCAGGGCCGTGACAGGTTTCGCAGGAAAGTCCCTGATGATACCCGTTCGCCTTCTGCGAGCTGATGTCGTCGTGGCATTCTGTGCAGATATCCTGACCGGCGAATTCCACTTCCTGCGAGGCCACGTCGAAAAGAGCGGATGCCCGGAAGTGGTCGTACCGCCCGAAGTCCCTGGGAATAAGGAGCATTCTACCAATGAAAAAAGCAGCCAGCACAAGGATAACAACCACCGACAGACGTTTGATCTGATCCGGTATGCCCTTTCCAAAAGAGGCCATCACATCACTCCTGTTTTGAAATCCGATCCGTTTTGCTTTCTCCCAAAACTGTGAGATACGCAAGATGATGTCCTTTCAGTTCGTTTCATGCCATTGAACGGGCTCGGCAATCTTCCGGTTTTTTCCGGCTGCAAAAATGCACTCAGCCAACTGATGGCTGTGCGTTTAATGGTTCTTTGTTAAATGTTGCCAATGTAAACAATTATGTACCCAAATATTGAACGCCCGCGATCTGCTATGTAATCTCCAGAATTGTCAAGAAAAGAACAAGAGGAAAAATTTTAAAAGAGAAAAAAATATCTTTTGTAGAAATGGGATGTCCCGTAAGATATGTAGAAGTACTCAACATAGCGTATGAATTATTGACAGTGGCAAGATTTCAGGGATTGAAAAAATGGAAAACAGGCAGACAATTCGTTTGGAATCACTTTTTCTTAACATTAAATTTATAAGGCTTTAGCCTGGCAGCTTTTTCTGAAATCCGGTTTTTCCCGGGTTTTTTTGTGGGAAGATGTAAAGCTGACGGTGGAGTATGTGACGCATCGGCAGTGAAATAATCTCTCAGGAGGGTAGAGGATGTCGCCAAAGCGGCCTGCAAGGAAAAAAATGAAACGGCGTTCGTTTCTGGATTATCTGCTGGGTACTTCTTTTGCCATTACCGGATTTGGCATTCTGGGAGCCATTGTCCGCTTTATCTGGCCACCTCACCGGGTTGTGGGGATTCAGTACACCGACCGGATGCTGGCGACCACCCTGGATGAGCTAAAGGAAGGAATGGCTGTCCGCAAAATTTTTAACGGCCGCGGTGTGCTAATTGTTCGGACAGCTTCTGGCATTACGGCGGTGGACATCAAATGTACCCATCTAAAATGCAACGTTCGATGGGATCCGGAAAGGAAGATTTTTGTCTGTCCGTGCCATAATGGTCTTTTCGATCAGTACGGCAATGTGATAGCGGGCCCACCTCCGCGACCGCTGCGTCGGGTGGGCGTCCGCGTGATGGGCAATGCAGTCTACCTGGTAAGCAGAGAGGGCTAAAAATATGGCGAAGAGATCCTGGTTTTCCGGTGTTTGGTCCAATCTGTCCCGTGTAGTAATGGATTTTGTAGAAGGTACGGGCCTTTTCTTTTCCCGCATGGACCGCCGCTTTGGTTTGCGGGGGGCCATTCAAAACACATTGCGCAAACCGTTGCCGCCCTATTTCAACATGGGACATTACCTCGGGGGGATTGTTCTGTTCCTGTTTGGCGTCCAGGTGATCACTGGCGTGCTGCTTGCCCTGTACTATTCACCTTCGCCGGAAACGGCCTATCTCAGTGTCCAATTCATTAACAATCAGCTGCCTGTAGGGTGGTTGATCCGGGAAATCCATGCCTGGGCGGCCGACCTGCTGATTATTTTTCTGCTTTTGCACCTGATCCGGGTCTATTTCATGGGAGCCTATAAAACGCCCAGAGAATTCAACTGGGTCGTCGGGGTTCTCTTGCTGCAGCTCTTTCTGATTTTTGCTTACACCGGTTACCTGCTTCCCTGGGATCAGGTGCGTTACTGGTCCCTGACATTCGGAATTGAGAAGATCCGCAACCTCCCCATCATCGGGAAGTCATTGATCTACCTGCTCCAGGGTGGGGAAGAGATTTCCGGAAACACCCTGACGCGGTTCTATGTACTTCATGCCATTATTCTGCCCTGGGTGACCACTTTTGCAATCTGGCTTCATCTGGGGCTAGTGCGCCGGCTGGGGCTTGCCGATCCGTTCGGGGACAATTGAACGTGCATTAGCGGAAAGGCTATTCAAAAGTGAGGATAGCGATGGAAAAGAAAAGCGAAGCTTTTTATCCAAAGCATTATTACCGTGCCCTCATCATTGCGTTTCTGCTTCTTGGCGTACTGATGACCTTGGGGGTGTATTTTCCGCATGGTTTGAGCGAAAAGGCGGATCCTTTTCAAATGCCGGATGAAACGTTTTATCCTCCCTGGTATTTTCTTCCGGTGTTTAAGCTGGTGGAGCTCATGCCGGAAAAGGTGGGTGAAACCATCCAGTTTCTTCTTTTGATTCTGTTTTTTATCTGGCCTTTCGTGGATCGTGGGCCAGGCAGGCACTATTCTCAGAGGAAAATTTCCGCCTTTATCGGGCTTCTGGTTCTGATCGGGTTTGTTGGTCTGCTGATCTGGGGATGGCTGAGTTAATGAGGGCTGAAACTCATGGGTGGAGAGAGGAAAATGGGAAATAAATTACTGGCAATTCTGGTACTGATTTTGTTCCTGGGAGCGGATGCGGCGGCGAATCAGAAACGTCCGAATTCCTGTACGGTATGCCATGGCGACCGGGCGGTGGAATACGCGAAAAGCATACACGCTTCTGTCCAGGTAACCTGCACCGACTGCCACGGTGGCAACGAACGGGATCTGGAGATGACGGCACACGCCCGCCGTTTCGGTTTTAAAGGAAATTTGAAGGATGGCCGCCCGCCGTTTACCAAACAAGAAATCGTATTCCTCTGCTCCCGCTGCCATTCCGATACGCGATTGATGAATACCTACGGTTTGCCTTCGGATCAATTGCAGCAGTACCGGGTGAGTGAACACGGGGTTGCCCTGCTGAAGCGGGGAGACCGGAATGCCGCATCCTGCAGCGATTGCCACGGTGTGCATACCATCCTGTCAGTAAAAGATCCGGCCAGCACGGTTTTTTACAAGAATGTTCCGGAAACCTGTGCCAGATGCCACAGCGATGATCGGCTTATGGCCCGCTACGGGATTTCTGCGGAGATTCCGGAAAGGTACCGAGATGGGGTTCACGGACGGATGTTGCAACAGGAGAACCGCAAGGACGTACCCAACTGTTCCCGTTGCCACGGCAGTCATGGAGCCGCGCCGCCGGGTGTGGTTCGGGTGGAAAATGTTTGTGGACAGTGCCATGCCAAAACCCGCCAGTTTTTCGATGCCAGTCCGCACCGGCCGGCGTTTCAGGCACGCGGCATCTCGCAGTGTGTTAGCTGCCACGATCCACACTACACCGAAAGGGCGGATTTGAGCTATTTTGAGTCCCGCTGTACCTCGTGCCATGAAGAGGGAAGCGGTGAGTACCGCCGGGCCCAGCAGATCCGCGTGCTGGTTCAGGAAACGGAACAGGAACTGGCAGAGGTGGAAGAGATTCTCAAAAGTGCACGGAAAGTGGGAATCTACGTTGATCCGTATGTGGAGCAGCTGAGTGAAGCCCGTACCCGGTTGATCGAGGCCATTCCGGCTTCCCATTCTCTGGCACTGGAAGATATCGAACGGTACACCAGCGAGGCCCGGGGGATTGCAGCAGACATCCAGATCGAGCTGAATACCCATCTGGGTGAACGCAATCTCTGGCGCTATCTGATGCTGGGAATCTGGGGTTTTATTCTGATTGTGGTGGTTTCGCTGTACCTGCAAATGAGGCGGCGCGAAAAAGAGCTGGAACAGGAAGAACCGGTGGAATGAAAAGGACGGGGAGAGGGATTTTCCATGGCCCGGAAAATATGGCGCAAGCAGCTTGAAAAATGGGCGGTTACGTCCCTGAAAGTGCTTATTGTACTGGCGTTTCTGGGGGTGTTTGGGTTTATCTTCATGCTGAAATATACGGAGAATCCGGAGTTTTGCAAAACATGCCATTACATGGTTCCCTACTACGAATCCTGGAAAACTTCGTCACATAACCAGGTGAAGTGCATCGAGTGCCATTATCCGCCCGGAGTAAAAGGGGAACTGGAGAGCAAATGGACGGCTCTTTCTCAGGTGGCGAAATATGTAACGGGGACATATGGGACGAAACCGTGGGCGGAGGTAAGCGATCAGAGCTGTTTGCGTTCGGGCTGCCACGATAAGCGGTTGCTGCAGGGTAAGGTGCTTTTTGGCAATGTGATTTTTGACCATACCGGCCACTTGCGCGAAATGCGCCGTGGAAAGCGGCTCCGCTGCACCAGCTGCCATTCACAAATCGTCCAGGGGTCGCACCTGACGGTGACCACAACAACCTGCTTCCTCTGCCATTTCAAGGATCAGGATATTGAAACCTCAGAACTATCTAATTGCAACCTGTGTCACGGTGCGCCCACTAAAGTGGTTTCCCATGCCGGCATTACTTTCGATCATAAAGATGCTGTGCGCATGGGCGTCAATTGCATGAAGTGTCACCGCAATGTGGTCCGCGGCAACGGCGATGTCCCCAAAGAGCGCTGCTTTAACTGCCACAATGAAATTGAAAGGATCGAGAAATACGATGATATTTTTCTGATTCATGAGACCCATATTGCGGAACACAAAGTGGAATGCGTACAGTGTCACCAGGAAATTCAGCACGGGCTGATCGAACTGGCGGCTGCCATCGAAACGGATTGCCAGTCCTGCCATCCCGATCATCACAAGGCGCAGCGGGAGCTATACATGGGTATCGGCGGCCGGGGCGTTGAGGCCAAGCCAGATCCGATGTTTTTGACCAGCGTCACCTGCGAAGGATGCCACATTGCCCACAAAGGGGACGAAGTGGAAGGCTATACCGCCATTGCGCCCTCTGCCGCCTGCATGAACTGCCACGGTACCCAGT
Organism: Deferribacteres bacterium JdFR-76; assembly: GCA_002011685.1. Lineage (GTDB taxonomy): Bacteria > Zhuqueibacterota > JdFR-76 > JdFR-76 > JdFR-76 > JdFR-76. The sequence goes on along the minus strand of MTOL01000478.1, from coordinate 352 downwards.
ACGGGACCATGCTTTCCCGCTGGAAGTCGGAAATGGAACGGCGGCTGAAAGCGATCCTACCCGCTCTGAAGCGGACCCGTCAGGAGATTTTGCGTGCGCAGACAACTCCGGAACGGATTAAAAAAGCCCTGGCTCTCTATGAGNATGCCGAATTCAATGTGAAGCTGATCCGCTACGGCAAAGGGGTTCACAATATTGCCTATTCAGAGGAACTGCTGCGCAAAGCAGAGGAGTGGCTGGTTGAAGCGCTCCGGCTGGTGGGTTCATCGTACCGCCCGCCGAAAGTGGCGGCTACCTCCGTTGTGGTTACCTCTGAGTGTTATCGGTGTCATTTTGGCGCCGAGAACCGCGT
>MTOL01000086.1 GCA_002011685.1 Deferribacteres bacterium JdFR-76 | reverse complement strand
AGTGATCAGAACAAAGGTGGGCCACACATATCTTCTGGCTGAACGCGGTTCAAAGGCAGCCGCCAGTCCAGCGCGGGTCGAGAAGAACATGGCAAGAAACATAAACAGAATGTGGGGAACAAGCACGCCGGCTGGCACATGGCCTTTGAAGCGGGTAACAGCACTCCGATTTTCGGGGAGGTGGATTGCCTGGCCGTTCTTTTCCAGACGGATATAATATTCGATCTTTCCTGCAGGGGGCTGATGTGGAAGATAACCCACTACATCATCACCGTGGCGCTGCATTTTTACGCGTGTCCACTCATCGTTGGTTGGATAGCGGCGGTAAATAAGATATGCCTGAATAGAAGTATCGGGCAGCGCCAACCTTACTTCCTGATCTCCCGCGCCTCCGTGGCTTCGCTGCAGCGTATAAGAGATCTCCTGACCCTGGAAATAGGCCTTCCCTTCCAAAGGGTAAGTCGGGCCAGTCCTTCGCTGATAGGCAGCACTTGCCAGTGTAATAATAAGAGCCAGCAGCCAGTAAAACCAGCCGCGGTTTTTCTGTAAAGCCGCCATCGCTCCGTCTACCTCCCTTTATTATTTTCCAGAGTTAAGAAGCGCTACATTTTAGATTTTTTTGGAGAAAATCTCAAGTGAAAAAATGGGATACTGCCATAAGCAAGGGGGTTGAGCGAGAGGTTGGATGATGAGAGACGAAAAATCAGGTTAATCTTTTCAGCAAAACGGGTTGAAAAAGACCTGGAAAGAGCCGGAAGGGTTTGTTGAGGTTCATATTTCTGTGGGTCTATTTTTAAAAAGGACGTATTTTTATAACGTAAATACGCNGATGNAAGCGATGGGCAAAACCCTTGCATCGATAGATGCATTATTTTATATTTATGTTGATTTTGCCCGGTGGAGTAACTGGCAACTCAAGGGACTTTGGATCCCTTGTTGGAGGTTCGAGTCCTCCCCGGGCAGCCAGTTCAGGCGAAGATACACTTCGCCTTTTTTTTTCGCTCCAGATCCCGTTTGCAGTAAAAACGGCGGCAAAACATGATTCATCTGGACGGTGGTTTTGGGGAAGGCGGAGGCCAGATTTTACGGACAGCCCTTTCTCTCTCTATTTTAACCGGAAAGCCGTTTCGGATTGAGAAAATACGGGCGAAACGGCCCACGCCTGGATTAATGCCACAGCATCTGGTAAGTGTGCGGGCAGCCAGAGAGATCTCCCACGCCTATGTGGAAGGGGATGTTTTAGGTTCAACTCGCTTGGTTTTTGAACCCGAAGGAATTTTTTCTGGAAATTACCGGTTTGACATTGGTACAGCCGGTTCTGTTACCCTGGTACTCCAAACCATTTACTTGCCTCTGGCTTTTGGGAGCAGTCCTTCGGAGATTGTGCTAACCGGTGGAACTCATGTGCCATTTAGTCCTTCCTTTCATTTCCTGAAAGAACACTGGGTTAAGCTTCTGGCCAGAATTGGGATTTCTCTGGAGCTGGAATTGAAGCGGGCGGGATTTTATCCAAAAGGTGGCGGTGAGATTTTAGCGCGGATTCATCCTTTTGATTTTCTGGAACCCCTTGTGCTTCTTACCCGCGGCCCACTGAGGCAGGTGAAGGGCTATTCCTTTTATGCGAACCTGGACCCTTCTGTAGGCGAGCGGCAAAAGCGTCAACTTGAAAAGCGTTTGCGGATGCAAAACATACCGCACGAAGTAATTGTTGAGGAACTGGAGGCGGTGGGCCCTAACGCGCTTTCTTTTCTGGTGGCCCGCTACACGTATGCCCAGTTGGCCTGTGAAAGTCTAGGAGCCAGAGGCAAGCCTGCAGAGAAGGTAGCAGACGAAGCCGCTTTTGCCCTCATCCGCGAAATAAGCTCCAATGCGACCCTTGATGTTCATGTAGCCGATCAGTTGTTGTTGCCTCTTGCAGTAGTTCCTGGTGAATCAGAGTTCCAGGTGCGAGAAATTACCGGGCATCTGGAAACGCTGCGCGAGGTCATATGTGAGTTTCTTCCGGCCCAGATCGATTTCCGTCCCATCCAGGGTGGATACCGTATCCGGGTTCAGGGGATTCGTTTGGGGTGAAGCTGAACATTTTTTTGTTTGTCAATTTGTCGTATCTCCTGCCATTTCTTCCAAAAAGCTGTTGCAATTTGTGGTGAGGATTTCTATTTTTCCCTGTGTAGAATTTCCAGAGTTTCCTCTGGGGTACATCCAGCCAGGCACTGATGGCCGTTTGTGCGCGAAACGTAGATTGTTTTTGGCTAAAGGAGGAATAAGGGGCAAATGAATGTTCTGGTAGTAGGAAGCGGTGGCCGGGAGCATGCACTTGTATGGGCTCTGAAAAAAAGTTCCGGGGTGGACCGGATTTTTTGCGCTCCCGGAAATGGCGGCATTCAGGAACTGGCCGAATGCGTGAATCTGTCGGCAACCGATATCCCTGGCTTGCTCCGCTTTGCAAAGGAAAACCGCATTGGCATGACTGTGGTGGGGCCTGAAATGCCTCTCTGGATGGGGATTGTTGACGCCTTTGAGGATGAAGGGCTGAAGATTTTTGGTCCAAGGAAATCAGCCGCTCAGATTGAAGGATCCAAAGCCTTTGCGAAAGAATTTATGCGCCGCCACGGGATTCCGACGGCTTCATTTCAGATTTTCGAAAGTTTGCAGAATGCCCGCGGCTATATCTGGTCTCAGAAACCGCCTATTGTGGTTAAGGCGGATGGTTTAGCCGCTGGAAAGGGGGCTGTCGTTTGCCGGTCACACCAGGAAGCCCAGGTGGCGCTGGAAGAGATGATGATTAAGCGGATTTTTGGGGAGGCCGGTAAGCGGGTTATTGTGGAAGAATTCATGGAGGGTGTTGAGCTGTCCCTGCTGGCACTGACCGATGGGCGCACTGTGGTGCCGTTTGTCCCGGCCCAAGATCATAAGCCTGTTTATGATGACGACCTGGGACCCAACACCGGGGGGATGGGGGCTTATGCACCGGTGCCGTTTGTGGACGATGCCCTAATTCAGCGTATCATGGAAGAAATCATGATCCCTGCTATTCGTGGGCTGAAAAATGAGGGCATCGAGTATCGCGGGGTGCTGTATGGTGGGCTCATGCTGACCCGTCAGGGACCTAAAGTGGTGGAATTTAACGCCAGGTTTGGCGATCCTGAAACTCAGGCCATCCTTCCGCTGGTGGAAGGGGATCTGTTGGAAGCGATCTGGGCTGTTGTGGAGGGCAAACTGCAGGAAGGAATGCTCCGTTTCCGGCCCGGATACTGTACCTGTGTGATTATGGCCTCGGGCGGCTACCCGGGTAAGTACGAGAAGGGAAAACCTATCAGAGGGTTGGATGAATACTTGGGCGACAACGTGCTGGTTTTCCACTCGGGAACAAAGCGGGAAAATGGAACTTACGTAACCAGCGGTGGACGCGTACTGGGTGTTACGGCTCTAGGGGATTCGCTGAAGGCTTCTATTGAACGCGCCTATGCGGCAGTCAGAAGAATTCATTTCGAAGGTGCGCATTACCGCAAGGACATTGGCAGAAAAGGACTGCATCCACCACAACTGAAATGAGGAGTTAATGATGAAAATCCTGGTTACCGGAGGAGCCGGATTTATCGGGTCGAATCTGGTTGATGCGTTTATTGAACAGGGTCACGATGTTGTGGTTGTGGACAATCTGTATATGGGGCAGGTGGAGAATCTTCATCCCAGGGCCAGGTTCTACCTGCTGGATATTCGTTCGCCCGAGCTGGCAAAGGTGTTTGAACTGGAGGCCATCGATATAGTCTGCCATCAGGCAGCCCAGATGGATGTCCGCAAATCTGTTGACGATCCCATGTTTGACGCCGACGTAAATGTACTCGGTTCGCTGAACCTTCTTCAGCTTTCGGTTCGGCATGGGATAAAGCATTTTCTTTTTGCCTCCACGGGCGGAGCCGTGTATGGCGAACAGGATTATTTCCCGGCGGACGAAGAGCATCCCACCCGGCCCTGTTCGCCCTATGGCGTAACAAAGCTTACCGTAGAAAAATATCTGTATTTCTTTCATTTTGTTTACGGACTGAAGTATACCATCCTGCGCTACGCCAACGTATACGGCCCGCGGCAAAATCCCCACGGCGAAGCCGGCGTAGTGGCGATCTTCATTAACAAAATGCTGGCCGGAGAGCAGCCCATTATCAATGGCGATGGGGAGCAGACGCGCGATTTTGTGTATGTGGATGATGTGGTCCGGGCCAACCTTTTGGCGCTTGAAAAGGGGGTAGTGGATATTTTTAATGTTGGAACCGGCATTGAAACGGACGTGAACACCATTTTCCGTGAGCTGAATGCACTGACCGGGGGCAAGACGCCTGAAAAACACGGCCCTCCCAAGGAAGGGGAACAGCGGCGGAGTGTGATTTCGTATAAGAAAGCAAAAGAGATCCTGGGCTGGGAACCACAGGTTGATTTGAAGGAGGGATTGCGCCGGACGGTGGAATTTTTCAGAAAAAAGGCCGCCAAGGCATAGGCGAGAAAGTGATAGACAGGTGGACATGATAGCGGATTCCACAGCCGACACAGCCCGGCGAGCACTTCCCAGCAGTGATCTGGGGCTGATTGGCCGGTCTCCCGCAATTCAACAGGTACGGGAAACCATCCGGCAGGTGGCTCCCACCGATTTGCCCGTTCTCATTGAAGGCGAGAGCGGAACGGGGAAGGAACTGGTGGCCCGAGCTATCCACGAAAACAGCCCGCGGCGGAATAAACAGATGTTTACTGTGAACTGTGGGGCCATTCCGGAAGGTATTCTGGAAAGCGAACTTTTCGGACACCAGCGAGGAGCGTTCACGGGAGCTGTGGAATCCCGAAAAGGCTACTTTGAGCTTGCTGATGGCAGCACATTATTCCTGGATGAGATTGGAGATATGCCGCTTTCCACGCAGGTTAAGGTCCTGCGCGTCCTGGAGCAAAAAGAATTCATGCGTGTTGGAGGAAGTACGTACATCCGAGTGGATGTGCGGATTGTGGCTGCTACCAATAAAAATCTGGCTCAGGAGGTCCGTGATGGCAGATTCCGTCAGGACCTGTACTACCGCCTGAATGCCGTTCGCATTTACCTACCTCCTCTGCGTGAAAGACCGGAGGATATTCCGCTTCTGGTGGACTATTTTGTGCGCACCTTCTGTGTTCAGAATCATATCGAGTTTGAAGGCTTTACCCGTGACGCTCTTGAGTACATGGAAAGCCTTTATTGGCCGGGAAATGTTCGAGAGCTGAAAAACCTGATTCAGACGGTTATTGTGCTGGAAAAGGGAAGGAGGATTGACCGGCAGATTCTTAGCCGCTATGTGGAAGACCAGTGGGTGGAGGTGGAATCGCAGTTTCTGCCGGTACCCACCAAAAAATCGGTGGATCAGGCGGAAAGGGAGCTAATTTACCGTGTTCTTCTTGAGCTGAAATCCGATATGAACCAGATCAAACAGCTGCTTTTTTCTCAGTATTTTTCGCCCAGGTCTTTGCAGCCAGGGCGCCCCCCCGGGCTTCTCCAACCTGTCCAGCCAATTGAAGATGTTGAGCCCGAAGAAGAGATCAAAACCTTGGAAGAGATGGAAAAGGAACTGATCTTGAAGGCGTTAAAAAAGACAAACTGGAGCAAACGGAAAGCCGCTCAGCTGTTGGGAATCAGTGAACGAACACTGTATCGGAAGATTAATGAATATCATTTGCAGAAATAAACCGCATCGGCTGGTTCCTCTTTTGACTGCCATTGTTCTGGTCTTTTCCGCAATCCGCTGTGGCCCGTATTCGTTGTCTGGTAGTTCTCTACCTCCTCATATCAAAACTATTGCGGTCCCGCTTTTTGAGGATCGGACATCAGAATTCGGTATCCGGGAAAAGCTTACCGATGCGGTTATAGAGGAAATTACCCGTGATAACACCCTCAAGATTGTTAGCCAAGAGCTTGCGGATGCCATTGTCATCGGAAAAATCCTCTCCGTGGATGACCGGGTGGATACCTACACCGAAAAGGAAGATGTTCAGGCCTACCGGGTTTTTGTCACAGTTGAGGTCGAGGTTCGCGATGTGAAAATGAATAAGCCATTATGGAAAGAACGCTGGTCTCAGTGGGGTATCTATTCCCTGCAGGAAGGATTTGAAGCCCGCCAGCAGGCCATCGAAGAGGCCATCCAGAAACTGGCTGAGGATATCTTGAATAAAACCATCATGAACTGGTAGAAACTTCTGGAAAACCGGCCGGTTTTCTGCGATCTTCTGTTGGTTTTTACGCTGGATATATCATGCGGAATCCGTCCCCAGTAGGATGGGAAAAATTCCTGGCGTTTCTGTTCATCCTCTCCATAGGCGCGGGTGGGAAGGCGCTCGCAGAGGCAAAAGATCCTGCCGCGTATTCCGGCCACCTTCCTAGGCAGCTTGGAGCTCCGCTTATCCAAAACTATTCACCGAAAGTATATAATGCTCACGTGCAGAACTGGGCGATTGCTCAGGACCGTTTTGGAATCATGTATTTTGGCAATGGGTCTGGATTGCTGCAGTATGACGGCGTTTCCTGGCGGTTGTTCCCGGTACCCAATTTTATTGTGCGATCTCTAGCTGTTAAGGGGGATACAATTTTTATGGGGGGACGCAATGAATTTGGTTATTGGATTCGCGATTCTTTGGGGGTTTTGCGCTATACCTCCCTTTCCAAGTGGGTGCCCACATCCGAGCAGTCTTTTCAGGATGTTTGGAATGTGCTTGTTTCTTCCCGTGGAGTGTTTTTCCAAACCTTTAGCCATCTTTTTCTGTGGGACCCGAAGAGTGCGGAAAAGCCGGGTGATGCACCTGCACTTAAGATCTGGAAACCCGATTCCCTTTTCCATACTGCTTTCGTTGTGAACGATCAGTTGTACATTTTGGAACGGAAACAAGGGCTGCTAACCCTTGTTGGAGATTCTCTCCACCTGGTGCCGGATGGGGAAAAGCTGGCCCGTGACCGGCTGTACGTAATGTTGCCCTATCCCGGAGACCAACCGGGAAAAATCGATTCCGGCTCAAACATTTTGGTGGGCACCCAAAATCACGGGTTGTTAATCTATGACGGACGGTCTTTTCGCAAATTTCGTACAGAAGCCAGCGTTTTCTTGAAAGAAAACGGCATTTACTTGCCGGGAGCCGTGCTGTCGGACGGCACCTACGCCATTGGCACAACACGGGGTGGCGTGGTCATTATCGATCGTGAAGGGCGCCTGCGAAATCTGGTCAACAAGGCCAGTGGTCTCCGGGATCAATCCGTCTATTACGTTTTTTCCGATCGCCAGGGAGCACTCTGGCTGGCCCTGCAACGGGGGATTGCCCGTGTTCAGTTGCATTTGCCCGTCACCGTCTATGACGAACGGGCAGGATTGCAGGGGTCTATCTACAGCCTGGCAAGGTATAAAGGGAAACTGTACTTGGGTACCAATTTGGGCCTGTTTGTGCTGGCTCATCAGGCATCATTCTCGGAAAAAGGGGCCTTTCGGGCAGTGCCAGAAATCAACACAGATGTGTGGCAGCTACTCATATTCCGCAGCCGCCTCTTGGCTGCCATAGGGAGCGGCGTTTATGAGATCCGCGACGGGGAGGTTCGCTTGATTCATTCGGCGTGGCGGGAAGCCCGGTCTCTTGCCGTTTCGCAAGAAGATTCCGGAAAAGTCTACGTCGGTTTGATGAACGGTTTGGCTGTACTCCGTTTTCGGAAAGGACAGTGGCACGATGAAGGGATCATCATTCGCTTGCCCATTGATGTTCGGAGCATTGCGGAGGAGAGGTCAGGGGTTCTTTGGCTGGGAACATTTAACAACGGGGTCTGGCGCATCGAGTTACTTCAGGATGGCCGGATGACCGTTCGGCGCTATGGCCGCAAAGATGGAATTGAACCGGCCTATGTGCGCGTTGCCGGGGTAAAGGGCAGAATGCTTTTTAGTACCATTAAAGGATTGCGTCACTTTGATGCCCGCCGGCAGATCTTTGTGCCTGATTCATCCCTAGGCGATGTGTTCGCCGACACAAGTGTAATGATCGGCGGCATTGCGGAAGACGCCAGTGGCGATTTGTGGATTCCCGTATACCGACAAAATCATCTCGATATCTACACCATCTCCTGGGATAACGGACAGCCCTATGTTTCTGGCCATATCCCTGTGACGTCCATCTTACGCAATTATTTTATTGATAATGTGGAAATTTTTTGTGATGTATCGGACGGGGCCATCTGGCTGGGTTGCAACGATGGACTTCTTATTCGGTACAGTAACCCGAAGGGCGTTCTGAATCCGGTGAGGATGCCCTTTTACACGGTCATACGCCGAATAGTCGTCAATGATGATTCCGTTTTAGTGGATGGCTGTTGGACAGGGTCTCGGAGACCTGAGAGCTTTTCTCGGCTATCTCAGATGGCCGATGCCGAGCTTCCGCGGTTTGAACCGCACAACAACAGTATCCGTTTTGAGGTGGCTGCTGCGTTTTATGACAATGAAAAAGCAGTACAGTACCAGTTCTTTTTACAGGGGTTCAATCGATCCTGGTCAGCATGGACAACGGAAACTGTCAAAGAATATACCAACTTGCCGCCGGGGAGCTATATTTTCCGGGTACGCGCGCGCGATATGTATGGTAACCTCAGCCATGAGGCTCGCTATCCGTTTATCGTTTTGCCGCCGTGGTACCGGCGCTGGTGGGCTTTCACGGTTTTCGCCGGAGCCGTTCTTCTGTTTGTATTTGTTGTAATTAAGAGCCGGGTTTATTATTTGGAGAAAAAAACAAGGAGACTTGAGCAGATTGTTGCGGAGCGCACTCAAAAGATCCGCGAACAGGCCGAAAAACTGAAAGAACTTGACCGCCTGAAATCGGATTTTTTCGCAAACATTTCCCATGAATTCCGCACGCCGNTGACNCTCATCCTGGGCCCTTTGGAAAATCTGAGGGCCAGAAGCGGCGGCACAGAAGTGTCAAAGCAACTGCAGATCGTTATTCGTCAAGCGCGCCGGTTGGAACGTTTGATCGATCAACTTTTGGATCTTTCCCGTATTGAAGCCGGCAAAATGGTTCTGCACCCGAGATACCAGGATATTGTTTCTTTTCTGCGCCAGATTTTTGCGGTATTTGAAATGGCAGCAACTCAAAAGAAGGTCCGTCT
>MTOL01000420.1 GCA_002011685.1 Deferribacteres bacterium JdFR-76 | reverse complement strand
ACCCGTTCCACGATCGCACCAAGAGGTACACGTCCTACGAGCGCATAATTCTTTCGCACCTGTTCGCCACCTATGGTCTTAATATCAAACCCGCCGATTGATACCGCCCCTTGGGCGCGGGCGTACACCAGACCATCGCTGCCGACCAGCGGCGTTAACAAGAGAGTTCCGCCCTCCAGGCTCGTAGCATCGCCCATGGACGAAACTTGCACATCGATACGCATCCCGGGCCGGACATAGGGCGGCAGCAAAGCGGTAACCATTACGGCGGCCACATTGCGGACCCGCATCCGCCGCTGTGGCAGAGTCATCCCAAAATGTTTCAGCATGTTGCGGATAGACTGATTGGCCATAAGCGACTGCCGGCTGTCTCCTGTGCCGTTCAACCCCACAACCAGCCCGTATCCCACCAACTGTACCGACCGCACCCCCTCGATTTGCCCCAAATCCTTAATCCTTACACCGGCAAAATGGAAGAAAAACAGAGCCAGTAAAAACAGAACGGTCAACCTCTTTTCCACAAAAGAATTTCTTGTCCACATAGCCCTTTTCTCCATCACCCTGTCGGTTCGCTAACCCCCCGGTACCACCGTAAGCCAGATCCGCTATTCTCCGTTTTTGCCCTCTTAGAAAATCCAGTTGATAATCCGCGTGATGAGTCCCGGTTTGGGTGCCGAACTGGCGATCCCCTTCCCTTTATATTGGATTTCCGCGTCGGCAATGTTGTATGAATACACAATATTGTCGCTGGTAATATCTTCCGGCCGGACCCAACCGCTGAGAATTGTGGTCTGGCGGTCACCGTTGATATTCACCACTTTTCTTCCTTCAATCTTCAGCATCCCGGTCGGAGATATTTCCACAATCCGGGCGCTCAGCTTGGCTTTTAGCTGACCCCGCTGAGTCACCGTGCCATCCCCTTTATATTTATTCCCGTATTTTCCGCTGAAACCGAAGATGGGAATAAAATTCAATGCGCCGGTCCCATCACTGGAAACGCTGGTTTCGTTTTGACTCTGATTGTTGAATGTTGCGGAGTTGCTAGCGCTGGAAAATTCCACGATGTAAATGGTTACAATGTCTCCTACACGGTGAGCTTTATAATCCGAAAATAGGGACTGGACCCGGCCACTCTCTTCCTCTTGCGCCCGTGCGGTACAACTAAACAGCAAACTGAGCAGTACAAAAACTCCCCAAAGCGGCGTCTTCATGGCCGATCTCCTTTATAACTCTACCAGCACCGTTTTTTCGTCAATCACTACGCCGTTCAGGCGCTTTCCGGTATCCAGATTCTGAACGGTAATCCGTTCCCCCTTCCGTCCGTTTTCCAGGGCTCTGCCGGTGGCCGTTACTTCCAGATTCTTGATGCGTACCACAATCTTTACCAGTTCGCCCCGGCGGATCAGATCGGGGAGTTCCAGCATTTTGGCCAGAATGGGCTTTCCAGCGGCGATCACCTGCCGGGCTTGCATGCCAATCACTTCGCTGGTATCTGTGAGAAAAGGCTGACGCAAAAAGGTGGTTTCTACCCGTCTCAGTTCGATATCTGCTCCAGAAATCCGCTCACCCCGGTTGATGAGCCGCGTGGCAACCACCACGTCGTCGAAGACCCGAACCTTCACTGGCACCAGTAATTTCCGGTACATCTGATTGCGTGAGAAAACCAGCACTTCCAGCATGTTGGAACCGTTTTTGATCCCACCGTAACGCGAACGGACGAGAATGTTCCAATCGATTGGATCCACCTCAATGGCCGGCGGAAGAGAATCGACTTCAATCACCACGTCGTCGTGGTTTTCCTTGTAATTTTTAAGTACATACATCTCGATGCGCTGGCGCAAAATGTCATCATCCAGCACCTTCTTGCCGGTCTGCCCGGAACCGGGAACCGGAAACAGAAAAAACTCACAAAACAAAACTAGCAGCGCCGCTTTTTTTACCATGGTTCAAATCTCCTCTGCTTATCTCTGGAGATTATTAGCTGTGGACAGCATTTCTTCTGCCGTGCGAATCGCTTTAGAATTAATCTCGTACGATCGCTGAGCCACAATCAGGCTAATCATCTCTTCCACCACATCCACATTGGAAAGCTCAAGATACCCCTGCATGATGCGGCCGAAGCCCTCACTTTCTGGTGTTCCGAATTGTGGCTCTCCCGAAGCCACAGTGGGCACATACAGATTGCGCCCAATGGCCTTCAACCCGGCGGGATTAATAAACTTGGCCAGTTCCAGCTGCCCGATAATTTCCGGTTCGCTATTGCCCGTGGTAATTACGCTAATCACCCCATCCGTACTTACATTGATGCTTTCCGTATCCACGGGCAGAGTGATGCTTGGCTGTACCAACAACCCGTCGGACGTGACCAGCTGGCCTTCCGAATTCAACTTAAATGCCCCGTCCCGGGTGTAGGCCACCGTGCCATCGGAAAGCAAAACCTGAAAAAAGCCGTCTCCTTCAATGGCGAGATCCAGAGGATTGCCCGTTGGGTTCACATCACCCTGAGAAAACTGTTTCACCACTGCCACAGGGCGGGTCCCGTGCCCGATCTGAATTTCTGTGTTGGTGGCGTTGGCCAGACCCCGTTCAACACCCGGCGTCTGGAGCGTCTGATAAAGCAAATCCTGAAACTCTACCTTGCTGCGTTTGAATCCCGTGGTATTCACGTTGGCCAGATTGTTAGCAATTACATCGACAAAAAGTTCCTGCGCGTACATTCCGGTGGCCGCTGTTCTCAACGCTCGGATCATAGCTCATCTACCTCCGCATTCTTAAAACCGCCCAACTGTATTCACCGTTTTTTCAAGGGTGCGGTCCTGGGCGTGAATCGCCTTCTGCCCCGCCTGAAACGCCTTGGAAATGGTGATCAGACGGATCATTTCGGTAATCGGGTTGACATTGGAATCTTCAAGGTATCCTTGGCGAACAACCACATTTTCTGCCTGTGGCAAATCGGTAAGTGTTTGTGTTAGGCGGAATAGCCCCTCCCCCTCTTTCGCCAGCGGATAGGGCCTGGGAAGCGCCACAATTCGCAGTTTGTCTACCATTGCTCCGTTCTGGTAGATCTCGCCGTTTTCCCGGATTTCCACCTCTCCTGGAAATAGCTGAACCGGCCCTGACTCACCCAGCACAGGATAACCCTGTGCCGTAACCAGCTGTCCATCTGCATTGAGCTGAAAATTGCCGTTTCGCGTCAGCCGTTCGCCCTGCGGTGTAAGGACCATAAAAAATCCCTCGCCTTCCAGAGCCACATCCAGGGCATTGCCGGTCGGCTTCAGTTCTCCCTGTGTGAAACGGGTCACCACTTCTTCCGGTGGGCCTCCCCCCAGCGGTTCACCCCGGAGATGGCTCCACACGAGTTTGCTATCCAGCAGCCGTCGGAAGTGAACCACATCCTTCTTATAACCAGTGGTCGTGATATTGGCCAGATTGTTAGCCGCCACTTCTTCCTCAATAGCCCTCGGTATCATTCCGGCAGCAGCATTGTACAGACCCTTAATCATCGGCAACTCCTTTTTTGTTTTCCTTTGAGCAACCACCATGCCATGACATGCACAGGCTGGAAAATGAAAGGCAATATTATTTATTAAAATACAATATGTTAGAATCCATTCTACGCAACCTTTGCCACCCACCTACGTTTTCTGCCTTCCGGCGGCAAGAAATTCCCTTTCCCCTATTATCAACCGGACAGATTTTCCTGATCGCCCGCCCGGGACAAGCACAGGGAACCGGACAGTGAAGGCCCCTAAATGAAAAGAGACCCGTTGCGTACACGGAACAAACAGAAAACGGTAATACCGGAATACAGGACAAAAAGATGGAAATACCTATATGCTGGCGGAGTTCAAGGCCGGCGTATCCGTGCCGCCTCCCGGGACCTCAGCGGGACTCCTCCAAATCCACCATAGTGGTCTGTCCCACATAGGTCCGTGCTTTCGGTTCTTTTATGCTGCGGAGTTTTTTGACGATTTCCTGGATGCGGCGGGCATTTCTTTGAATGACTTCAAGACGCTTGCGCGTCTGTTCATCAAATCGGTCTGCATCCTGCAACAGCAGCTGGACATTTCCAAGGATGGGAGAAAGCGGGTTGTTGATTTCATGATTAACCGTAACGGCCGTCTCCAAGAACATGGCCATCTTTTCTTTTTCGATCAGTTTCCGTTCCAGCTCTTTGATTTCCGACACATCAGCACCGATAAAAATATATCCCACTGTCTCTCCATTTTTTCCTCTGAACTCTGAGGCAGATAGGCGAAATGGAATGGCTTGTCCACTTTTGCTTAAGAGATGAATTTCCATATTATTGATGCGTTTCCTGTCCTGAAGTTGCTCTTTTAATTCGGCAAANGACGGAAATCCCGGAGCAATGATGCGGTCAAAGGCCTGACCCACCAGTTTTTGGACCGAATAGCCCAATTTATCCCGTTCTGCCCCATTGTAAAAGGCAATTTTGCCTTCCGGCGAAATGATGAAAAGGGCATCGGGTATGCTGTGAACCAGCTGGGTAAGAAAATCCGATGCTTCTTGAGTAGCCTTCAGAAGCTGCTCGTTTTCCCAGCGGATCCGGTGCGTCGTAAAGATATTCTGGATAACATTCAGTAGCTCATTTTTTCCAAACGGCTTAAACAGAAAGGCCGCCATTCCCTGCTGTAGCAGAGACTCAATTTTTTCCTCCTCTGTGTGGCGTGCCGTCAGCATTACCACCGGTATGTGCCGGAAATTTTCGTACTTCTCATCCGTCATCAGCCGGTTAAATACTTCTTCGCCGCTCAGTTTGGGCATCATATTATCCAATAGAATTAGATCCGGTTCCTCGGTCAGAACCTTTTCCAGACCTTCTTCCCCGTTGTAGGCGGAAATCAGTTCATACCCTACGCGCATCAGGGTGTATTTGATCATCAGGTGAATATCCGGATCATCTTCGATGAGCAGTATCTTTTTCATGACTACTGCCTCACCACGGTTCTGGATTCACAATCTGCAAAAGTTTTTTCAGGGTCTGTTTGGTGTACGCCCGCGTTTTCGAATGCCCGAGGTTGATCACTCCAATGGTCACATCACCACGGATGATCGGGCAGCAAATAAAGGACTTTACCGGATTGCTGCGAAAGCGTTGACTTTTGTGAATTTCACTGAGTAGAACCGGCCGCTTATGCTGTGCTACCCAGGCAGCCAGCCCCTTTCCGGAGCCAAACTGAATCGCATCAATCATATTGAACCCTTTTTCGTTGAGCTCCAGCTCCTCCATTGTGCCGGTTAGCGGATCGATACAGTAGCAGGAAATCCAGTTATAATCAATGTGTTCGCGCACGAGATCCACAACGCGGCGGACTTCTTCCTCCACATCCTGAACCAGCTCCAGGTTGAGCGGGAAAAAGGTGACCCACTCATCGCTTACCATCCTTGGCTGCACCATGCTACCTCCCTCCTGATTGGTTCACCGTTTCTTTTGGACGCCAGCTTCCTCCAGACTGCGGAAAATTTCAAAGTGTTTATACAGCCGCGTAATCTGAAATATTTTCTGAATGTGCGGATTCAGCCGCAGCAGGATCAGACGCTTGCCGGCCCTTTTCAGTTCTTCCTGACCGTGAATCAAAACCCCAAGGGCCGCGCTATCAATCAGAGCCACGCCCTCAAAATCCAGGACCAATACGTTAGCTTCGCTGCGCAAAAAATTCTTGAGCACCGCCCGCAGCGTATCCGTATTCCCCACATCCAGATCGTTCTGAATTTTTACAACCTCCATTACCCCACGCCCTTTCCCTCCTCTCCCTTTTTTTTCGTGTAAAGCCAGATCCATGCTAGCAACCGCGCAACCGGCTCGTAAAACTCCTCAGGAACGACCTGCCCCGGTTCCACCGGATAAAGGAGATCCAGCAGCAACCGGTCGTTTACTATGGGAACACCGTGTTCGGCTGCAAGATTTTCTATTTCCTCTGCAATTTTGCCTGCCCCCTTGGCAACCACTCTGGGAGCTATATCCTGCTTCTCGTCATATTTCAACGCCAAAGCGCGCTTCATCGTCAGGAAAGATGAATGCTCCGAACAACACCTTTGTTTTCCGGTTCCTGCCGCTCCGTCACAGGCAAAATAACGCGAAATGTGGTTCCCTTTCCTACTTCACTTTCCACCTCAATTTTTCCCTGGTGTCGTTTGACAATGTTATAGGCTACTGTCAAACCAAATCCGGAACCGGTCCCCGGATCCTTGGTGGTAAAAAACGGATCAAAGATTCTGCCAAGAATGGCCCTGGGAATGCCGATACCGTTATCTGTAATGCTCACAGTGACCTGACCGTCATCCGCAGCCGTCTCAATCCGGATAACCCCATGATCTTCAATGGCTTGAGCAGCGTTCAACAAAATATTCATAAAGACCTGGGTCAGCTGGGCCGGATATCCCAGAATCTCCGGCAGAGTTGCATACTCTTTGATCACATCTGCCTTGTATTTGATTTCGTTCCACACCAGATTCAGGGCATTGTCCAGAATCCGGTTGATGTCGCAAGGCGTGGCCTCTCCCGCTTCCATGGACGAAAAATCCCGGAGGCTGGCTACCACCTTCTCAATCCGCTCCGCACCATTGATCGAATCTTCTACCAGCTGATTCAGATCGGAAATCAAAAATTCGTAGTCAATCTTTTCTTTGTATTCCTGAATGGAAGCCACCAGTTCTTTCGCCTTATCCCATTTTTCTTCGTTAACCTGATCCGCCAGGATTTCATACTGGCTCAGCAAAGATCGCAGGTCCCCGATATAGTTTTTCAGTACATTCAGGTTGCCGTACAAATAACCAAGCGGATTGTTGATTTCATGTGCGATTCCCGCCGCCAGCTGGCCAATGGAAGCCATTTTCTCGCTCTGGATCAATTGATCTTGGGCATTTTTCAGCGCTTCGTTCCGTTTGCGGAGTTCCTCCGTGGTTTTTTGCAGCTTTTGGTTCAGCTTTTGAAGGATCTCGTTCTTCCGCCGCAGTTCGTTCTGCAAATCTTTAAGGCGGATAAAAGCGCGCAGTTTGGCCAGCAGCTCATCCTTGGCAACGGGCTTCACTAGGTAATCGTCCGCCCCGATATTCAGCAGATCAATGCGGTCTTCTTTTCGGTCTTTCGCCGTGAGGATGAGGAACAGGGTCTCGCGTAGGGCATCATCCTCGCGGACCGCCTTGCAAAACTCCTCCCCATCCATTTCCGGCATCATGATGTCGGAAAGGATTATCTCCGGCCGGGTCTCGCGGGCGATGCGCAGACCATCTTTACCATTCTCTGCGGTGAACACCTCAAAACCCGCCTTCAAAAGAACGAGCCGCAGAAAATTCAGAAAAAATGTGTCATCATCCACTACTAGGATCTTCCGGCCTCTGAACTTTTCGGCCTCCATGCCTCATTTCCTCCATTGAGCATTAGATCATGGATTTGCTTTCTCAAAGAATAAATATCCCAGGGCTTGGGAATGATCGTCTCAAATAGCTGCTCCCTCCGCGCCTGTTCCTCCTGGGCTTCATCGAGATATCCGGTCATCAGAACCCGCCGGCAATCTGGAAGCATATCACGGTAATGCTTCAGCACTTCCAGTCCAGACATATCTTTCAGCAGCAGGTCGCAAACAATCATCCGAACGTTATATTGAGTAATAAGGTCCACCGCCTCCCGGCCGGTAGGTACACAGATCACGCGAAAGGGGCTGTCTCGAAACAGATCCACAAGGATCTCCAGAATCTCTTCTTCGTCATCAACGAACACAACGACTGGCGTTTTTTCTTTCGCTTCTGCCATTTCTCACGCTCGCATATCTATTTCCACAACACCAACCCACCTTTCCCGAAAATGACCTATCTCACAATTCATCGGCAAAAACTGGACTTCAACAACCANGTCTTCCGCTTGCAGACTTTCGGAAATCCGCTCGCGGTGANCCCGAAGAAACTGGAGAAGACCTGCATCTTCCACCCAGACAGATCCGGCCAAAAACCGCCCTTGCAGCAGAAATTCCATCGCCAGCGATCGGAGCGATACGGATTGCAGAATCATCCGCAAAGATTTCCGTTCTGGCCGATCTCCATCTGCTTTTCCGTTTTCACGGTCTGGATAGATTTCAAGATAGCTGCCCGGTCCCCAATACTCGGCAGGCAGGGCCAGCCGGATGTAATCGATGCTGGCCTGGTCCAGAACCACCGACTGGGAGACCGGTTTTCCGTTTACCTCGGTTAGCTTTAGATGAATTTGTCCCCGGTTCGAAACAACTTTGCCACGGATACGGTCGCCCTCGAATAGCGAAAAATGGCTCTTTGCCACCAGATTCAGGCCCCTTGCATGAAGAACAAAGAGCTGCTCCCGCGGAAGCGACAGCAGGATTTTTCCCGTTACCTCCTGTCCGGGCCGAAAATGACGCTCGAGCACATCCGGCATAAGCGTCCGGACAAGGTATGTTCGGGTCAATTCAGAAAGTTTTGCGGTAACGGGTATTCTCATTTTCAACTACTCCGCTCATTCAGCTATTCTGCCAGTTCAATCCGCAGAGAAGGCGCATGCATCGGCGCACTTTTTCCAGCAAGCGACAGCAACACCTCAATTTCACCCTTTCCGCGGTGAAACATCCTGGCCAGTTCGTCCACACTGAATCCCATCGATGCATAATACAGGATCTTCTTTTCCGTTTCATTGAGATCCTGGACCGGATAACGCGGACGGACCGGTTTGACCCATCTTCCAGCTTCCATAGCTCCATCCTCCGGGGCTGCCTTTACGTTCTCCTGTGGTCCGTTTTTCCGTGTTCCTTCCGCCTCCTGTAGTCCGGGCATGTCGACTCCAATCGGTCCGGTAACTTTTTGCGCCAGATCCAGCATCCGGGCAAAACGATGCGGATCGGTGGCCGCGGTGCCGGACTTTTTCTTCAGCTTAAAGAATAAGAGAGTCCAGAAAGCTGGAAAGCCGAGAATGCTAAAGAAAAGCACATACTGCAGCAAACGCCCGCTTTTTTTGCCTGATCCATCAGAAGATTGAAGCTGTTCTTTTGCAGTTTTCACAAATTCCTGTGCCCCACCTTTCCGGGCTAATTCAACAGCAAAATGCTCTTGCGGAAGACTATCCCCTTTCTCTGGGAAATGGGCCGCTGAAACCGCCGCGGTCAGGGAATCTGAATCCGAGGGCCGTGCGGATTCATGCGGGGACTTTGAGACCGGCTTTGCCATTCTGGCGT
>MTOL01000072.1 GCA_002011685.1 Deferribacteres bacterium JdFR-76 | reverse complement strand
AAATCCGGATCTGAAAAGATCTGCGCCAGATGAACCGAATACCGCTGCTCACCTGAGTCTTCCGGAAAACGGATATCNGCGACGTGTCCTATCCTGAGCGGTGGGTCGTTCACATTCTCCACTATGATATGAAAAGTATCCGCNGAAGCGGCCCCCATCGGATCTTCGGCAAATACCCGGAACCCATAGCTTCCGGGCAGAGGCTTCTTCGGTACAAAATGGAGAAACTGCCCTAATGAATCCCAGGACACCTTTACATTCCCTGTATAAGCCGAATCCAGGATAGCAGTGTCGGCAACGGCGGGGTTGAAGAACGAAAAACAGCGGATCTGCCATCGAAGGCTATCTAGCGGATGATCGGGATCGGTAAGGTAATTGGGCAGCCAGATCACCAGGCTGTCGGTTTCGGGAAACGAAAAATCCGGAAAACGCGTACGAGGTGCATCGTTAACCGGAAAAACACGGACCCGGAAGCTGCTGTGGGCCGACGCTTCTCCATCACTTACCACTACAAGAGGCTGCACCTCCCCCGCCCAGTCCAGCGGAGGCCGCAAAACAAGCAGCGAATCCCGCACATCCAGTCGCAGAGGATCCGTATTTTGCAGCTGGATGTTGAGAGTTTCCACAGGGTCGTCCGGGTCGCTCAAAAACCGAGAAAAGAACGAGCGTGGCAGAACAAGGGAATCGTCTTCTGCAAAACTGGTATCGGGCAGGGCAGAGATCTGCGGTGGATCGTTGATGTCAAAAACCACAACCAGAAAGGTGTCCGCGGCGCTTTTTCCTCCCGGGTCCTGGGCGGTTATGATGACCTGCACCGAATCGTTCACATTGGGCATGGTCTGAAGATGGAGAACTCCGGCTGTCAGCGAATCCGGATCCACCTGAAGTCCATTCCCAATGACGTTGGCCCCAAAGACCAGAGCATCTCCGTTTGGATCCCGGAAATAATCCTCCAGCGTCCCAACCGTGTATCTGGATCCCGCCATTAGGGTGAGATCCGGCAGGGGCGCAATCCGATCGGGACGGCCCGTCGGGCTGATTACCTGGTACGCCACCGGGTTGCTCGTCCCGCTGGAATTCACCACAAAAAGACTTCCGGAAGAGATTCCTTCAGGAACGATACAGCGGATGCGGGTATTTGCCCAGGCGAGGATCTTCGATGCGGCTATATCATTAAATTTAACCTGTCCGCCCGTTCCAAATCCCGTTCCGTTAATAACCAATTCGTCATCCGCAGAGAAGATGTTCTTGCTCAGGGAAGTGATTTCTGGAGGCGGATCTTTTACCGTCATGGAAAGCCGGGTAATATACTCCGTTCCTGAACCGCTGTACTCGGTGAGCAGGTAGAACGTCTTGGTGCCCAGAGGAGCGTCGGCAGGGATATCGAGAAGAATGCGGATCCGGGTTCGGCTATCGTACAGTTCCACGCCCTGAATCCAGTTTTCCATGTAATTGCTGGAAGTACCAATGGTGTAAATGGCGTAATTTCCACTGGTGGATACGAACTGCTGGCCGCTCTTGGAACGGGCTTCAAAATAGGCCGTCCGGCCGCGGTAAGCCGTGATTTGATTCACCGAAAAGACGGGTCCATTCAGATCGGCAACGGCCCCTTTCAAAAAAGCTCCTGAACCGAACACCCCTTCATTCACAATGGCGCTTCCATAACTGGACCATACCCGAACGGCCTCATTGACGATGGTTTTCAGGTTTCCGCTGGGGTCTTTAACATAAACTTCATTTGAATTACCTCCCCAGAACGTAAAATTCATTCCATTGAGGTTGAGAACATCCTGAGGAGAATAAATCCCGCTTTGGGTCACCCGGTATTGCTCATTGCTCAATGAAGAACCGAGGGAAAACTGCCAGCTGACGCTATTGTTGAGCTGATTTTCGTCCAAAGCAGGCAAAAGGGAAACGGTGATTGTGTAAATTCCATTGGCCGCATTGCTGGGAACATCCAGGTAAAGGGTCTTTGAAACCACATATCCGGGCTGAACCGGTCCGCTGTTTCCGTTTGTCGATTGAAGAACCGACCCGCTGGGTCCGATTAGCTGGGCTCGTATCGGCACATCGCTATAGGCTTTTGTGCCCTTGTTGGTCACATCAACGTTGAGGGTCAGCCGGGTGCCCGCTTTTACCGAGGTCGGACTGTAATGCGAGCCAACGCCGATTGCGGCGTCATATCCTGTGGCACTCTGGCTTACAAATAGCTGTTTCGTTCCCGTGGCCGGCCAGCGGAGTAGCGTTCCCCCTACCGTGGCGGTAAAATAATAATTGTGCTCTCCAGCCGAGAGGCTGCCCACATTCCCGGTAAACCGGACCCCGGTAGTCCAGCTGCTACCTTCGGGCTGCAGATCCACCGGAGTCGCTCCGTCCAGGTGAAGTTGCACACGGTCCGGAGGTACGCCCAATTGCGACAGGTAGGAAACATAGAAAAGGAATGGATCATCCGTGGATCCGGGATCCGGCGTAACCCCTCCGCCGTAAAGCTCCTGCCGGAAACGGGCCACCGCTGTCACTGTTTTTTCCCTCGAAACCATCTGCTGGTTTCCAAAAAAATCCGAATACGATTCCGTCACCCGGACGGTGATGGCTGCCCCATCGCTGACGCTGTTGAGTGTTGCCCGCCAGGTGGTTCCGGAATAAGGAGCCACCGTTATGGGCGTCCCGTCCACAAAAACCTCCACCTTCTCCAGGGACCGCCCCTGTCCAATTTGCGTGACATTCACATCCAGGTTATATGGGAGCGTGCTGATAACCAGCTGGTTGTTGACTGCGCCCAGGATCTCAAAATCCGGCGTGACGGGAATTTCCACAGACGAAGCGAGCGAAATGGGTTCATAGTAGATCTGGTACCATCCCACGGACGAGCCACTGAGGGTGCTTACTTTTTT
Source organism: Deferribacteres bacterium JdFR-76 (assembly GCA_002011685.1). Classification (GTDB taxonomy): domain Bacteria; phylum Zhuqueibacterota; class JdFR-76; order JdFR-76; family JdFR-76; genus JdFR-76. Next base: position 6,382 of record MTOL01000072.1, on the reverse strand, counting down.
GAAAATGTAGAAATCCACTGTACGATCCCGGAGATTGGCTATCAGCTCATCCGGAACCCACTTCGAAATCAGTTTGTGCTGCGACAGGATGTTTAGATCCCGAATGGGAAAAAGGACAAATTCGTCGTTAAAGGGTGCCCTTTTGTGGAACTGGAAAACCAGCAGGAGTTCTGTAATCAGCGAAAAGCCTTCATCAAATTGAGCTAAATCTTCTTTCGGAATATTGATCAGGAAATAAGCACCAATAGGTTTTTTGAAAAACCCCGTATAAAAACGATACTGAAAATGGACCTTCGAAAGGTGATAGGCAGGCTTCCAGCCGGTGTACAACGTATAGGGCCCCCGGTAGGCCCCACTGTCTTCATTCAACTCGGCAAAAAGAGAAAAGGCATCTCCCGCCTGATACCGACCCAGATAATCGTCGTATTCCTGCTTTGTTTCGATAACTCCTGTGAACCAGTCCAGAAACGAGAACTCCACCGCCAGCACTCCGGAAAGAAAAGGAGCAAACCACCCCAACGAAACTCCCGCAGCGGAAGAGATCTGCCACACCTGCAGGGAAATCAGGTTGCTGAGCGCCCCATGGAGTTCCGTCTCACTGACCATCTTCCCATCCTTGAGTGCCTGGCCGAACTGTATGAGGTGATAAATACTCTGCGCCCGGTCAACATTCTGATAAAGGTAATTGGCAAATCCCCCATTATCGATCAACTGGGTCAATTCATCCAGAACAGTATTATAGGCAGACTGCGAAACGTAATTCCGCAGCACATGGTCCTGTCCAAAAAAATCGAGATCATTTAATTTCTGGAGATATTCCCGTGCGGCAATGAGATCGTCGCGATGTTCAGGCTGGACGGTAAAGCCGTTTTGCGCTCGCGTTTCCTCCCCAGCTCCTATCACCATTCCCAGAATCAGGCACAGCCCCACAATGCGCTTCCGAATCTGCATGAAACCTACCTCCGCGAAGCTCTTTCTCATCGAAGCACCTAAAACCCAAAAATCGGAAACTTGTCCGACACTTTTTCGGATACCCTATCATCTGAACGCATCCTTTAAGAAAACTCTCCGATTATTTGCAAAATTCGTTCCTTTTGTGGCAAAAATTAACCACATTGAGCTTCATTCGGTATCAGAGAGGCCTGTTCAACACACATATACATCTTTGTGCCAGAATGGGACATTTTTTCCTATTGGGACACCCATACTTGCCATACAGGGCTCAGCCGAAGCTCCCCTCCCCCCAGAGGTACAGTCCGGGTTCCCGGTGGCGATGTTCGAAAACAGCGGGGAGATAATAATTTCTCATGATTCAACAATTGTGAAAATTTATTTGAACCCCCTGAATGCAGATGATATTATTATTGCAGCCAGAAACGGTGCCGGCAAAAGCCGAAATGTTCTTTTCAGGCAGATCCGGGGATCGGTAAAAAAATTCCCGGAAAGGGTAACGATTCGTTCTTTTAAATTGAAATTCCAGATAGAGTTATTATCTTGTTAGCGCCAGGTGTGCTGAAATTTGAACTCGGGATGCTAAGGCAGGAGGACCCCACATGAAAATCAGCCAGTTAGCTAAATCCTTACCAGAATCTGCGACCCTGCGGTTGAACGAGGTGGCACGGCAATTGCGCGCGCGCGGCGAACCGGTGATCCATCTCGGTGGTGGCGAACCCAAATCCAAAGTTCCGATGGATGCCATTCTTGCTGCTTCCTCTTTATTAAATTCGGGAGAAATCCGCTACACACCTTCCAGCGGAACCGTGGAGATGAAAAAAGCCATCATCCGCTATACAGAAGAACACTATCATCGGGTCATCGGACCGGAACACATCCTGGTTTCCAACGGAGCCAAGCAGGCCATTTCTGTCGCCCTGCAGGCCATCTTGGATCCACAGGAGGAGGTGATCATTCTGGCACCCTACTGGGTAAGCTACCCGGAGATGGTGCGAATCGCCAACGGACAGCCTGTGATCATCTACTCCGAGGATGGCCGCTTTCATCCGCGCATGGAAGACATTGAACAGGCGGTTACCAGCAATACACGGGCCGTAATCGTCAACAGCCCCAACAACCCCACGGGCATCGCCTATTCACGGGAATTTATCGAACAGATTGTCCGCTTCTGCGAAAAAGAAGGCCTTTACCTGATTATGGACGACATTTACAACCAGCTCATGTTTGATGGGAAAAAATTTGCCAATTGTTTCGAATTCAGCACCAAAAGCCCGGACGATACAAACATCATCCTCATCAACGGCGTTTCCAAAATGTACGCCATGACCGGCTTCCGCATTGGTTGGGCCATCACCAACCCGCGCCTGATCGAAGCAATGGACAAAATCCAGGGACAAACCACCAGCTGTCCTTCGGCGCTGCTGCAAGCGGCCGCCGTTGGCGCACTGAACGGCGTGCAGGATACAGTGGAATCGCTGCGCATCAGTTTGCAAAACAAAAGGGATGTGCTCGTTACCGAACTGAGCAAAATCGACGGCGTCAAAATCACCAAGCCAGATGGAACTTTCTACTGCTTTCCGGACTTCAGCGCCTACGAAAAAGATTCCGTCAAACTGGCTCAGATGCTGCTGGAAAAAGCCAGGGTGGTAACCATCCCGGGCAAAGAATTCGGGTTCGAAGGACACCTGCGCATCAGTTTTTGCGGCAGCATCAAGGACATCGTCGAAGGTGTGGAGCGCATCCGCTGGGTGATCGATCCTTCCGCGCCCAACGAAATCGTCATTGGTGAACGCAAACTGGTGAGGGATTGGCTATGAACATCATCTTCAACATAAAAACACCGGCTGAAAAAGAAGCAAAGGAGCTGGCAAGCCGATTTGGTGTGAGCAACCACGGTTTGCGCAATCTCCGGAAGGTGTACTGGAACCTCCCGGAACCGGCACTCTACGAGGAAATTATCTTCCGCTCGGAAGGGAAAATTGCCTACAAGGGCCCCATAATCGTGCACACCGGGAAGCATACGGGCCGGGCAGCCAACGACAAATTCATCGTCCGTGAGCCCTCCAGCGAAGAACACGTCTGGTGGGGCGAGTATAACCGGCCGCTTCCCCCGGAACAGTTCAGTAAACTGTACGCCCGGGTTCAGGCATATCTGCAGCAGCGGGACATCTTCGTCCAGGATTGTTACGTCGGCGCCCACCCGGAATCGCGGCTGCCAATCCGCATCATCACCGAATATGCCTGGCATAGCCTGTTTGCCCGGAATATGTTCCTGCCCATTCAGTCCCTGGAAGAGTACAAAAATCACGTGCCGGAATTTACCATTATCAGTGCCCCCAATCTCAATTCGCTGCCGGAAATCGATGCGACCCACTCCACCACGTTCATCGTGCTCAATTTTGCTCAGAAGGTGGGCATCATTGGCGGGACCTCCTATGGTGGTGAAATCAAGAAGTCTATCTTCACCGTTATGAATTACCTCCTGCCCCTGCAGGGGATACTGTCCATGCACTGTTCCGCCAATGTGGGCAAGGACGGCGATGTCGCCCTTTTCTTCGGGCTTTCCGGCACCGGAAAAACGTCGCTTTCGGCTGACCCGAAACGTCGGCTCATCGGTGACGACGAGCACGGTTGGAACGACGACGGCGTTTTCAACTTCGAGAACGGCTGCTACGCCAAAGTGATCCGGCTGAGTCCGGAGCACGAACCGCAGATTTACGCCGCCACCCGGCGATTTGGTGCCATCATCGAGAATGTGGTGTTCGACCCGGTTACCCGCAAAATCGACTACGATGACGACTACATCACCGAAAACACCCGGGCCTCCTACCCGCTGGAGTTTATCGAGAATGTGGTGCCGGAAAAAATGGCCGGGCATCCCAAGTTCATCATCTTTCTCACCTGCGATGCCAACGGTGTAATGCCGCCCGTTGCCCGCCTGAATCCGGCTCAGGCTATGTACCAGTTCATCTCCGGCTACACCTCTAAGCTAAGCGGCACAGAAATCGGCCTGGGGTTGGAACCAGAAGCTACCTTCAGCACCTGTTTCGGCGCTCCGTTTATGGTCCATCATCCAATCGTCTACGCCAAACTGCTGGAACAGAAAATGAAAAAGCACAACGTCCAGTGCTGGCTGGTAAACACCGGATGGACGGGCGGTCCTTTTGGCGTAGGCAAACGGATCAGCATCGGGCACACACGCCGGATCCTGGATGCCATCTTCTCCGGCGAACTGCAGAAAGTGAAATTCCGCAAGGATCCCATCTTCGGCTTTGAAGTACCCACCCAGTGCGAAGGCGTTCCGGCTTCGCTGCTGAATCCGGAAGAATCCTGGCCCGATCGGCAGGCATACTGGAACAAATACCGGGAGCTGGCAACTCTGTTCATCGAGAACTTCAAAAAATTCAAAAGCCAGTGTCCACCAGAAGTTATAGAAGCCGGACCCAAGCTGTAGCTTTTTGCTGCTGCACCTGCGATAAACGGAACAGCCCTGCCCTCTGGCAGGGCTGTTTTCTGTGAGCCCTTCCCGAATTCGAACAGAACGTCCCGATCTGGCCTGAATAACAGCCGCAAATGCCCGCCACTCTCCTGGCTTAACCCAGAGGATCGGTCCCCCTCATCTACGGGCAAATAGCTGGTGGCTGAAGGTCCTGACAGAAGCCCCCGCGTGCAGAGCGAACAAAGGTCAAATCATGTTGCCCGCCTTCAAAAATTGCAATACATTTATTTATTAAAATAATGCGATAGGCCCGGAAGTTCTATGATTACCAGAGATAAACTTCAACCTCATTTTTTGCGCCATTATTTTGAACCGCATATTCTGCTCCGCGGAGAACAATACCAGCGGGAAGGGCGGGTCAAAATTCTCAAAATTTCGCGGGATAGCATCACCGCCGAGGTTTCGGGTGCTTCGGAGTACCGCGTGGTTGTCTCATTCCCCGAAGACCACGATCTGTATGCCTACTGCACGTGTCCGCACCCGGATGCATTCTGCAAGCATGCGGCCGCCACCCTTCTGGAAGCCTCCAGGCATCTGGAAAAAAATGAGGCGGCATTCGATTCCATTCATGCCAAACACGCCTGGGAAAAACTGATCCATGCGCTGGATGAAGCACGGCAGCCCTCCGATGAAGCTGCCTACCGGGCTGCCTTCTTGCTTTTTGTGCCGCCAGCATCCCCCACCTGGTCCCTGCGGGTCAAACGCATCCGCGTGCGCAAGGACGGTTCCTTGGGATCCTTTTACGCTTTGACGGGCTCCCTTAGCCAGCTCCAGCTTACCCCCGAGGAGGAAAAAGTGCTTCCCTTCCTCCTCTACAGCAGAGGGTATTATTCCGATAAAGTCGAACTGGAATTCCCCAAAGGCGAGGCTCCCGGCCGGATTTTCGACAATCTCAGGAATAGCCTGCTTTACCTGATCGACGAACCTGCCCCCTACTACCAATCTCGCTTTCCGATCGAAAAGCCGCAGCCCCTCGCCGTCGAAACAGATCCGGCCAAACTTTCCATCCATCTGCGGGAACTGAAAGACGGCAGTTTGCAGATTGGCATGTGGGTGCACCTCCGAAACAAGGAAATTCCCCTGGAGGATACCCAGATTCTCACCCGCGATCCCATTTATCTGCTGCACGGCAACCGTCTTATCCGGCTGGAAAATTACGGCAATGGACCGGTTCTGCAAACACTTCTGTGGGAAAGTGTTCCTTCTACCATTCCGGAGGAGGCGCTGGATCTGTTCCTCAAAGATTTTCTGCCGCGTTCGGGCCTATCTGAGTTTGTTCAGCTTCCCGAGAGCTGGGTCATCGAGCCTCTTACCGAGCTGACGGCGCCAGAACTCTACCTGCGCGAGGAACCCAGAGGTCTCCAGATCGACCTGAAATTCCGCTATGGGAATCAGGTAGTATCTCTGCATGATCCTCAACAGATGGTATTTGTGGCACCCGGGAAAAAACGCACCTTTTACCGGCTGCAACGGGACGTCCAGGCAGAGCGACGGTATGCGGACATGCTCCTCCGCAGCGGCGTGCAGGAAGTGAAAGGGCAGTTCAAGCTGTCACGGCGCAAGGCCCTCTGGTGGCTTTTTGAAGAGCTGCCCCGCCTGGTTGAGAAAGGATTTTCCGTATACGGCGAGGAAAAACTGCGCCTCTTTCGGGTAAACCGGGCGCAGCCCCAGCTGCGCGTGCAGGTTTCCAGCGACATCGACTGGTTTGATATTCGCGTGGAAGTGGACTACGGCGGCACACCGCTTCCCCTCTCCGCTCTGAAAGATGCCCTGGCTCTCAACCAGCGTTATGTGAAGCTGGCGGATGGCAGCCTGGCAATCCTTCCAGAGGAGTGGCGTGAAAAGCTCGCCCACGTTTTTTCCATCGGAAAAGTCAAAAAAGATCATCTGAAGCTTTCCAAATTCCATATTCATCTTATCGATATCCTG
>MTOL01000533.1 GCA_002011685.1 Deferribacteres bacterium JdFR-76 | reverse complement strand
CGGCCATGCGGGAAAAACGGCGGCTGCCGTCAAACAGACCGTGGACGGCCAGAACAGCTGCCTTCGGCTCGAAAGAAGACCACCACGCCCTGACATGCACGGTCTGATTCCGTCCGTTTTTAAACATCCCTTCTACAGAAGGTTTCATGATTTCACCCCTCTATTCAAGAATTTCCCATCCTTCACGCAGTGCCAGCTTTCTCAGTCGGCGCTCGGGGCTCACCGCAACAGGATGCCCCACCAACCGAAAAACTGGCAAATCGGCAAGTCGGTCTGCAAACGCCCAGGAATCCTTCCAATTGACGCTTTCAAAATCAATCACCTTGCGAAGCGCCAAAACTTTGTCCCTTCCAAACGGGTAAATCCCACAGATGCGGCCAGTAACCCGGTCATCCGCATACTCAAGATGCACTCCAACGGCCAGATCTGCACCCGCAGCGCTGGCTATTTCATCAACCAGTTCCTGCAGCGAACCGGAAAGCAAAATAACGAAATAATTTTTGCTTTTCAATTCCTTCAGGCGCAAAAGCACCCCATCGGAAAATAGCCTCTTCAATTCACTACGGGAAAAGCTCCTCACAAGTTTCTGAAATTCTTGTCTGCTCATCCCGCGCAGGTACATTTTGTTGCGCCCCTTGACCTGATCGATTCCGCCTTTCAGGAAATACCATGGTATCATCAGCAGGAAAAAGAAAAGGTTGCGTTTTTTCAGGCAACCGTTCCGGAACAAAAACCGAACAAACATCCGCTCGGCGGAAGTGCCCTGTATCAGGGTCCCATCCACATCAAAAATGGCAAGACGGATTTCTGCTTCATTCATCTCCAATTGCCCGGAGGGGAAAGCGCCGAACAAGAATCAGATGCCGGCCATCCACCAGCACAGGAATTCCCCTGAGGATGCAGAACACCAGCGCTGTGTAGACCAGAATCTGTACCGTTACCTCAAACACCTTTAGCAGACTTCCAGACACCAGCGGCACACCGGCAGCTGAAAACTTATTCAGTGCCAGCAATCCACCCAGCATGCCAAAGGCAAAGACCTTGCTCACCGCATAAGTGGCGCGGCTAAAATTGGAGCTAACCAGAAAGCGCCCCAGTCGGGATTTCATCATGGTCTTTTTCCCAAATGGGGTCTTTCCCGATTCGGAATACGCAACCGTCCGGATTAGATCCACCAGAAACCCGCGGGAGACTACAACGATGGGAATCCACACGCTGATCAGTCCGGCTGCCGCAAAGAAAATCCACAGAACATTTTCCACAATCCGGTCGCCGGCAATATCAAACAAAGCCCCGAAATCGGAGGCTACCCCATACTTCCGGGCAATGTAGCCGTCCAGCGAATCCAGGATAATGATCAGGATAACCAGGAAGAAAGCGACCGTGGCAGCAATTTCGTTCCACTGAAAGAGCAGAACGCTCAGGAACACGAGAAAGATCCGGAAAGCTGTGACGGAATTTGCCGATGAATACAGCAAGATATGTTTTGAACGTAAAGCCATTTTCTCGGCCCGGCGTTACAGTGCATTATCATTTTAAAGAAAACACTTTCCAGGCCAGATTGCAAGAAGATTGTGGAGAAAGGGCGGGCACAGCCTTCACGTGGTCCTATTCTTTGGACGCTACAAAAGCACGAAACTCGCCGGTCTTGCGGACAAGCACCCACAATTTGGCCTTTTCTCCGTAGCCGCGCACTCCAAAGGCATAAATCTCTCCCGGTGCAACGCCCAGACTTTCCGCTGTAACCACCGTTTCCAGATAGGTGCCCCGCAAATCACAGCGATAGATGCCGTAACGGTCTGCAATCAGAAGGTAGGATTGGCGAAAGATGCGGGTGGTTTCGCCATTCGTTTTGACTTCAATTCCCTCGTGGTCTTCCTCCACAAAGATGCGCGTGGGAAAGGTGAGGCGGACGGGTTTCCCCACATTTTCAGGAGAATTTACACCCGCTGTTCCAAAATGATAAAGGTACTTCCCGGATTTGTCCAGAACAACAACCCGGTGCACGGCAAAATCGGTAATATAAATGTTGCCTTCCACATCCAGCGCAATTCCCTCGGGCGATACAAAACGGCCCAGGTCGTATCCGTCCAGTTCCAGCTGCAGGAACGGCGATTCCTCGAAACGGGCTCCGCTGGCAGAGTAAAGCCGGAGGGCTTTCGGATTGGCAGCGTCCACTACCAGAAATAGATTGTGGCCGGGATGGAAAACCAAATCGCGAAGAGAGAGGCTCTCCTTCAGATCCTTCTCCAGATCGGAACCCTCCGGAATGGCCGTCAGGTCAGGTCGCAGAACGGCATTCCGGTCGACCCGGTTCAGCAAATTAATGAGTGTCAGATCCATCCGGCTGATGCCCGCTTCCGCAAACCTCACCCGTGGCGTCAGCGCGATCCATTCCCGCTGGGTCCCTGGATAGGTGACATCCACTTCTTTGAAAAATGGATAACTACCCGGTCCCTCCACGCTCAGTGTGACTCTTTCGCCCACGTAAAAAGGCTTTGTCCGGAACACACCCGCACGCACCGGCTCCAGTGTGATTCCGTTGACCGCAATTTTTACCCCCTGTGGATAGGCCCCGGCATCCAGTACAATAAACTCGAGTACCGAGGTTTCTTTCTTCAACATCTCATCGATGGGAGCCGGGAGCCCCGGAAAATTCCGTTCGGCAAAAATAGAGATGGCCGGCGCATTCACAGAAACTGCCATCCGCAAAGGCGGGAGTCCAAACTTGCGCATCACATCCAGACTTTCCTGGAGGTTCTGGAAAAGAATGAACTGGCGGTCTGCCAGCCGTTCATAACTGATAGACGGGTCTTGCAGCAGGTGGTCAGGAAAAACAACATCCCGGTAGCGCACTGCACCCAGCTCTCTGGAACCGTCGGCTCTGTTTTCGCAAAGGGCAATAGCAGCATCGGCGTTGGCGTACCAGAAATTTCCTTCCTGGCTTCCTTTTGTTTTCTGTTTCACCACCTCGTAACAGGCTTTTGCTGCCTCGCCATATCCTCTCAGCCGGAGAATCTCGGCAAAATAAAAAAGCGAGCGGAGACTTTTTTTCTCATTGATGAGCCGCACGAAGATCTTCTTAGCCTCATCGTAGCGTTCTGCGAAAAAGAGGCTTCTGGCCCTGACATAATCCGCTTCATCCTTATAGGGTGGCTGTACCTGGGCCATCAGATCAGCCGCTTCCAGAAAAATCTTTCTTTTTTCGTCCTCATCCCCCTGAATCTCTGCCAGCAGCGATTTTTCCAGCCCCTGATAAAACAGCGTTTCATTCCCTCCCTGAAAGTTGGTGTAATACAGGATACGTTCCAGGAGGGTTAAATAATGCAAGCGGTCACTTCCCACTACGGTAGCAGCACGGCGCAGCAGGTATTGCACAAGATCCAGCGCATCCTGAATCCAGTTCGGCGACCCCTGCTGGAGGACATTTTCCTGCACGGGTTCATCCAGCTCCAGAAGCACCAGCTTCTGTAGCAAGTTACGGCGGCGCTCCAGCGAAGCAATTTTTGGGTGGAACTGGTTCAGGAACCGGCGTAATTCCCGCAGTTTACCGGGATCTTTCCTGTAGCGTTGCAAATAAAGAACGGCACGCCAGTAGCGGGCGTAATCCAGAAGAGCCTGGCGCCTCAGGTCCACGACATTATGCAAGTAACGCTGGATGAATCGGGTGAGGTTCTCAATCCCTTCAGGCCGGTCAAGGACATATTGCACACTGCCCAGCCAGAAATAGGCCTCATGAATTCCCCTTCCATCGGACGGAAGGCACTGATAATAAGAACTGGACGCATCCTGTGCTGCCAGGCGGAGGAACTGTTCGTTGTTTCGCAAGCTCAGTGTGTTCTGATCCGCGTTTCCTTTTCGAAAGGCAATTTCATCATCAATGAGGCCCTTGGGCAGCTTGTAGAATACGTCCAAAAATTTCCGTTTGTCCTCCGGATCGCTGCTCAATAAATAGCGGTAAAAATACCGGACCCCATCAGAATACAAAATCAGCGGCCTGATCCGCGAACGGTATTCACTGGGAAATGCATTCAACCGATCGGCATAGACCGCAGTGGACAGCAGGTTCAGTGCCGTCCTTCTGGGCGATCCTTTTTTGTATTTGCTTTCAGTCACCGGAAAGAGATCATCAGGAATGGAACTGATAAACAGAGCCACTTCTACCTTTACATCCTGCATACGGACACCGGCCGCGGCTCTTAGGAAAGGATCCGCGCTCTGGTTTTTCCACACCCGGGAAAATTCGTTCTCCGCTTCCTCAAAAGCTGAAAGGGTCGCGCGAATGCTTTTCGAATCGGAGAATGAACTGAAAAACACCTCATTTTTGCGCAGCTGGGCCTCTCGAAACCGGGATTCCGCCTTCATAAAGGACGCGACCATAACAACGGAATCAGGCGCAGACCGCTGTCCTTCTTCAAAAGCCTTTGCCGCAAGGTTCAGCAATGTTAGCGGCTGTTCACCTGTTTCGGCCCGCCGGTAAAAACACCATCCTCTTTTCAGCAGAGAGGCATAATAGATCTTGGGGAAACGGGTCCGTGTTCCGGGAAAGCGCAAAACTCTACCAAATTCATCGCCCGCCTGGCGCAGCAACCTCCGCATCTGCCCAAGTTGTTCGCTCTGCATGGCCATGTTATAATAGCTTTCCCCCAGATAGTAACGGGCTATGTCCTCTTCAAGAGGATGAGAAGCAATCCAGTTTTTGATCTCCTGAACAGCCTCATCATATTTGCCCTGGTTAAACAACAGCATTCCCCTTGATCTGGAGAACTGTTGCGCTTCCAAAGAAGGCCCAAAAAGCACCAGAAAAAGGGAAACATATGTAAAGGCCCGAATGTATTTCATTTCCACTCCCTGAAGGCTACCGCTACCACGTTTTCACTTTTACCATCGATGGCGAAAAATCGTTTTCGATTAGATACAGTTTTCCCGTTCGAATGGGAATATCGGGGTCAATATCTTGCTTGCGCTTGAGTTTGGAAACATCAATCGTGACTTTTTTTCCAACGGCGCCCACATGAAAGCTAAAAATAACTGGTCCCTCCATATAGGGCGTGTAGGACCATGTTCTCAACACGGCGGCGATGAATTGCCCGGCCTGGGTATGCCCCGGACAATACACATCCCTGACAGAGTCAAACAGCAGCTGGCCATTGCTGCCAATCGTAGCCGTGATGCGGACATCGGCGGTCGGGTCAAGGGATTGAAGACGGCTCCAATCGAGCGCTCTCGTTCCCGGGCGGGAAAGATCGATCGAAAAGATTAACGGACGGATGATGGGACCCGTCAGCACCAGATTCCTCGTGCCCGGCCGCTGCGGGACAAAAACCTCCTCCTCGATTTCTCCGAGATCTCCATCATTGACGGGAATCCTTGACATCGCCACCATGTAATAAACAGATACCAGAAAAAGGATAGCGAGAATGCCGAGAAATACCCATGTAATTATTTTTTTCATGCCGCCCCGTTCTCAGCTACAATTGAGATCCAACATCCTTTCTTCAGTTCGTTCCTACCGCTGCGTCATCTGTGTGCTAAAACTCAATGATCACATTCCTTCTCCGGCCCAGCTCATCCTCAACAATCTGTTTCCGGATGCTTTTTGAATTGCGGATATCTTCCAGCGTGCCACCAACTAGTCCATACTGGATATTCCGGAATTTGGAACCGGTTAACATCTGGATAATCTCAATCACCCGTGCATATTCAATATCGTCCGGACAACGGATCATCACAAAATAATTTTGTTCTGGATGCGAATTTGCGAGCTGCAAAAGTCCAGAAATTCTCTCCTCAAGCAGTTTTCTGTATTCCTCCTCATCGGAAGCAGTGAACAGGCACCTTCTGAATAAAATCTCTTTCTTCCTTTGCAGTTTCTGATTTCTGGACAATCCACTCAGCCGATCCACCTGGGTAATTTCATTCACCAGACCCTGGGTTATGGAAGGATCCACATAAAAAAACCGGCGGTCATCAACCAGTTGGATCAGCACCTGCGCATAGCCTTCTTCATTCTTTGGCGTTGGTACAAGCAATTTCCGCTCTTCGTTGGGAAGCGATGCAAAAAAGATTGAGACAAGAAAAAAGATCAGCAGGATGAATACAACATCCATCAGAGAAATTAGCTGCATTTTACGCCGTGTCTCAGGCGGTCGTTTAAGAGGCATATTCCTCTCCTGCCACAAACATGGTACGAAAGATAATAACCGGGATCAGGTCACCCAGTTCACTGCACTTGGTCAAAATGTGATTTATCAGCCTGAACTTAACCGAACGGTCTGCTCGAATTTCAATGTTATTTGTGGGTTTGGGAACTCGCAAACGTTCCCTGGCGAAGCGTTCCAGCTGGGTATCAATAAGCTTTACCGCGTCAAGGTTGCGGAATTTTTGCTGCGGCAGCCGGTCGTATCCATACGGAACATATGCATACCGATTGTACTCCCGGGCAAAACGTCTAGCCTCTCCCAGGGTAATTCCCTTTTTCCGCAGCTGGATGTAACCATATTCCCTGAATGGCAAGAGTACATGAACAATATAGGCGTTAAGGGAATCGGATTCCGGCGCAGGTAAAATTTCAATCACAAGAGTTTCAACGCGTTCCGAAGGGTTTACCTTAAACTGCCCCTCAGCAAAAGGCAAAGTCAGCTCCAGCGCCGATTCCCCTTTCTTGGGCTGCACAGGCGAATAGGTCAGCAGAAAAAAGATCAAAAGCAGAAAGATTATATCGATAAACGTCGGTAATTCCAGATCTTTCTGCGATTCAAAACGGCGAAATGCCATGTTTCACCTTTGGAGTTCATCCAAATTCTTATAGCGTTTCGGAAACATCTACATAGATCTGTTCCCATTTGGCGTAAATCCAATCCAGCTTGTTTTTATAGACGTAATAAAGAATGATAAGAAAGATACCCACGCTCAATCCCAGGATGGTAGTCCAAAGAGCCTCATTGATTCCACCTGCCAGCTCTGTGATTTTCGTGGATGTATCCAGAAGCCCCTGCTGACTCTGAACAGCAAGTTTCCGGAAAGACACGGAAATCCCCGTTACTGTACCGAAAAGTCCGATCAGCGGCGCGGTGGCTCCCAGATTCCAGAGCCATTCCAGCTTCGATTTGCTCTTCAGCTGTTCAAGTTCCATCACCGCGCGGTTTTCGATAGCCCGATCCACCTCTTCCGAGGCAGCCAGAAATTTGAAGCCGTTGATCTCGTGATTCCGTAACCCGGCCTGAATGATGCGTGCTGTTGGATATTTTTCGTAAAAGGGCTCTACCTCTTTCTGAATCTCCTGAATGCGCACCCTTCCTTTATCACGCCACCAGGTGGCCACATTGGTCCGCAATTTATCAACATCAAGGATGCGGTCCCCTTCCATATTGGCAGGACGGTCCAGCTGAGAAGCTACTTCAGAAATAACCTGTTTCCACTTCCCAATAATCCCATTTTCACCGAAAAATTCATCTAAACTGCGCCGTTTAAACTCATACTCGTAATTAAACGGAGCAAAACTTGTGGTTAGGCGAAAAGGTTTCATGGGAAAGATTTTGGCCAAACTAAGAGACAGGGCACAGTAGATCCAAATAACGATTCCGATAATGAAAAACCACCATATTACATGAAAGGCTACTTTGCCAAGAATGGTTGAACGGTCAAATACCTGGCCGTACCCAAGGAGGGTTAAAGGAAATCGTCCGCTGATGGGCAAATACCCTATCCATGATGTTTCGTTCTCTTCACTCTGAACGGATGCCGTTGCTTTTTCTTCCTTTCCCGGCAGAATCCAGAATACACGCGACGTGAAGACACGGTTATCCCTGGAAATCCCCTGAATTTTGAAAAAGTATTTTTTTCCGATCTCCAGATTGCGGAGGGTTACTGTATCCACAGCTCCAACATTTTTGGAGCTAGCAGCCGAAAAACTGCTGTCATCCATAGAGTAGAGCAAAGTAAAAGAGGTAAACGCATCGGGTGAGGTCTCCACCCATTCATTATCTTTCCAGACAAGTACCCTCCACTGGATGTGGACGTCAGCCGATTTGGGCACACCCAGAAAATTTTTGTGAATTTTTGTATCCAGATTGCCGACGCGGATACGGTACTCTGTCTGAGCATTTGCCGTGCTAAACAAAACGCCGGCAAAAAACCAAAGAACCGTAAATCCCCTTATGGCCAACCAACGTCTCATGGCAGAGCTCCCAATTGAAGTTAGAGGTCCTCTCTTTTTATCTTCTGAAGATATTTCAGAAACCAGCTTTCCACAATCCGGTCTTTTTCGGACCGGTTGCCTTGAAGCAGCAATTCAAACTGCCGAGAAAAATCCAGATCGCCCAGGAGATCGGAGACTGGGTAAAAACGCTGTATTTCTGCAAATTGCACAATCGCTTCTGTCAGCAACGAATCGTTATCCTGCAAAACTCCCCGTTTCCACATCCCATATGCGCGCAGAAAGAGAATGTCATCACCAAGATTGAAATCTCCGAATGGCAGGCCGAACAGATCTTCCGGAACGGGAACCTCGGAAGGATTGTTTAAATCCACAAAGAGCGACTTCAGCTCCTCGTATTCCGAGCGAACCGCTGCAATCAGCCCCAAGGCAAATGACCCATAACCCGGACGTAATGAACTGCTTTCGTCCTGGGCTTCGCCCATTTTCCCTGCTGAAATAAGCGACAGCGTTCGTATGAAGCGAAACTCATCCCCGTACTCGGTCGTATCGAACAGGGCAAAATAGCGTTCCGTTTCTGCAATTACACGTGCATGCCGGCCGCGGGAATACAAGGCTTGCAGATAGTAGAGAAAAGATCTGGCATTCCTTTCGAATTCTTTTTGTTTCAGAAGGTCTTTCCGGACAATGGAAAATACCCTTTCATAATACGGAAATGCCTTCGACAATCCCAGCTTCTTGTCTTCATTCAAAACAATTTCCAGGTCTCCCATCCGGAGGGTAGCCAGCAGTGGGTAACCGCTATCGTTTGGATCTTTTGCCATACTGGCGCGGGCAAAATCTTGCCGGGCCAAAAGGAGCCGACCCTCTTTCAATTTCTGAAGGCCGCGCTCATACCAGGCAAAACTGGTAAACGGTGTGTAAGAAAAATCAAGCGAAAACTGCCGCCCATTCCGGCCAAGCACATCCTCTCCCGGTGCCGTTAGCGCCCAGTTGATCCTCGGCAACCATTGTGGATTGCCAAAGAAGTGCTTGTTGCTAGGCAGGTCAATGCTGACGCCAAAAGTGAAATCCTTCCGCGAATTGGCTCCCATCTGAATCTGGAAAGGTAGTTGTGAGATTTTTGTCAGATCGTATTCGATGCCAAGAAACCATTCGGCAGCGCGCTTGCTCTGGAGAACCTTTCCCACATCAAAGGCCAATAATGCGGCATCCATTAGAGGCCATCCTGTTCGCGGCTGTATTTTGCCCCCCAGGCGCGCCGAAACCGGGACAGGGTCCGATCC
>MTOL01000539.1 GCA_002011685.1 Deferribacteres bacterium JdFR-76 | reverse complement strand
GCGGATGATTTCGGCATAGATGCCTTTCACCTCCCCTTTCAGCCCCGTACCCAGCAGAGCATCTACCAGAAGATCATATTCCAACAGACCGGTGGTCGCATCCCAATCCTCCAGCTCAAAAATGGGCAAACCAAGCTGATCGGCTATCTTCAGGTTGACAGCGGCGTCACCTTTGACGTCCTGTTTTTTACCCGTCAGCCAGAAAGTAACATCTGCCCCCATTCGTGACAGATGTCGACCGATTACGAAGCCATCGCCGCCGTTGTTCCCTTTCCCGCAAAAAATGCCGATGCGCAGCCCTGCAACCGGTCCGTACACCGATTGAATCACCTGGGCCGCTTTCAATCCAGCATTTTCCATCAAAATCAGGCCATGAATTCCCAGCTCCCGGATGGCAATGGCATCGGCCTGGCGCATTTCGTCAACGGTAAGAATCACCTCCATTTTTTACCCCTCAATAATGACAACAGCAACAGCGTACTTCCGGCTATGGCTGAGCGAAAGGGTCACCTGTGCTCCGGAGAGTTCCTGCTGAAGGCCGGCAGAAAGGTGGATTTCCGGAATCCGCTCTGGTGAACTGGCAATCTCACACTCATGCCAGCCGATAAAGCGCTTGACCCGGGGAAAAGCCGCTTTGTAAAACGCTTCTTTCGCCGCAAAGCGGGCCGCAAGCGACGCATATTTCCACCGACCGGATGGCAGGCGGCAATACGCCAGCTCCTTCCCGGTAAAAACCCGCTGCAAAAATATTTCACCGAAACGCTCCACGGCGCGGCGGATCCGCTCAATTTCGATGATGTCAATTCCTACCGATTTCATGGACTCCCCTGCGGTTAGAAAATAATAACCAAATGGCGTATTCAATGCAATAACTTTTGACTTGCAGGGAAAAGGCTTTCGCCGTAATTTTTAGAAATTCGATAGAGAGGAAGAGTGTGGTTCACGAAGAAGACCGAAAACTGATCCACCAGACCCTTGCCGGAAACGAGGCCGCGTTTAAAAAGCTCATGGAAAAGTACCGCGGCAGTGTCTTCCATCTGGTGTACAAGATGATCGAAAATCGCGAAGAAGCCGAAGATATTGTTCAGGAAACTTTCATCAAAGCCTACCGAGCCCTGGCCAGTTTTAACGAAGAGTTCGCCTTCTCTACCTGGCTGTTCAAAATTGCCACCAATCACTGTATCGACGTTCTGCGCAAGCGAAAGCTGCAAACCTACTCTCTGGATGCGCCGCTTCAGATGAAAGACGGCGACGTGAAGCGCGAATACGCCGACGAAACGTACAGTCCCGAACAGTCCGTGATGGATTTGGAACACCGTCACCTTATCCTGCAGGCTATCGAAGAATTGCCGGAAAAGTACCGCACCGTTATCCACATGCGGCACAAAGAGGACCGTTCCTATGAAGAAATCAGTGAAATCCTGGGCATCCCCATTGGAACTGTAAAAGCGCGGATCTTTCGCGCCCGCGAGATGCTGAAAAAGAGGCTCAAAGAGAAAGGCTACATTTTTCCGTAACGCCGTCTGGCCGGGTTCCTTTTAGCCGCGCCCCCACGCAAGCAGATTCATCAGTATCCGAAGATGGCCGTGCGTCCTCCCCGCTTTTCCAGTTTAATGCTTTCCAGCAAGCTGGATTTGATGTTGATTTTCAGATAGTAACGCTTGTAAGGTCCCGTGGGCGTCCAGAAGAACTGCGCTTCCCAGCAATGCAGATCACGGTAAACGCTGATATCCTGGGCAACAACTTTCCTTTTGTGAAGGTCCCAGCGGGCCTGGTAGGAAATTCTCCAGTTCTTGGTCAGCTTTACACGGGCTTTCAGATCCAGCCAGATGGTTTTCGTAACCCTGGACGGATTGTAATGATTCTCACTGTAGCGAAAGGAAAGATTCATCTCCCAGGGGATGGACAGAGATGCTGACGGTGTTGTTACCTCAAAACGGTTTTCCGGAGAAAGGGCCTGGCGATCGGTCGCCGAAAGTTCCCCAGCCACCGTTGTATCCTGCTGCGCAGAGGCTCCCTTCTGTGCCTTTTTCCGCTGGAACATGGTATGGCGCAGGCTAAGTGAGGCATTCAGGCTCAGGCTCAACAGGCGAAGCGGAGATAAGGGATTTTCTTTCACCAGCAGCTGGTTTACCTGCTTTTTCAGTCTGGGATCGTACCTATAAAAGCTGTGGGTCATGGAATATGTGAAATTGAAGACACGGCTGGGACTGGTCCGCAGGCTGGTGCGGAGAGGCGAAAGCCGCATGGAATCCAGCATAAAATTGTAGAATGTGGAGAAATCCAGAGAAAACAGATCCATTTTCTTTTCCTTTTCTCCCAACAGCCGTTTCATCTGAAAAAGGTTGCGAACACTGATACTCAGGCCTTTCGTACCGCCGACCGGTGTGGAACCGAATGCACTTCCTTTGAAGCGGTCCTTCTTGTACGTTCGTCCAGTCGTATCGCGAATCACCTGGTAATAGCCAAAAGCCGGATCGGAAAAATCCGGCCGGAAAGTAAAGGAAAGGGACGGAGAAATTACATGGCGGAATGCTACGATCCCCCACCGGCTTACCGGGAAGAAACCGTAAATTTTCGTGTTCATCCCCACGGAGGTTTGAAATATACGACGGGTAAAAAAGCCTTTCTCCTTCCGCTCCACAATCCGGTTCGTGAGTGTGTCCAGCTTATAGTTCGTCACCGATGTTTGCCATACCTCCGTGTAGCTAACGCTTTGATTTACATTGAAATAGCGAAACAGCCGCTGGTTGTTGGAAAGGGTGAGGGAATGACGAACCCCTGTAAAATGTGAAACCCGAAAGGTGTCATTCGCGGAAGCCCGATAGATTGAACGGCTGTTGAGCAGCTGCGAATTATACGAAAAGTAAATATTATCGTACCAGGAACGGCTGCGTCGCGGTCCTCTCTTTCGGAGCCCTACGTACCGCAATACATCACCCAGAGATTCCTGCCCGTGACGGAAAGAGATCTGCGGAAATACTTCCTGTTTGCTGTCTGTATCCAGCATGTGGCTGCGGGATAAATTGATGGTCAGGCTGTTCTTTGATGCCGGCCAGGATTTGGACAGGGTCGCATTGGAGCGGATTTCTCTTCGCAGGCGCTGCTCGCGGTTTGCCGAAAAATCGCGGTAAAAACTGGCATCGCTCACAAAAGACCCGTAAGCCGTCAGGTGCATGGTGGGAGAGAATGTCTGGCTGTGACTAAAGCGCACATCCCACCGCCGCTGCTTTCTCTCCCCGTAATGTTGCCGCACCAGCGATCCGGATATCGTTCCACGCAGAAGGTAGCGAATAGCATACCGGGTGGTGCTGTGAAAAACGAACCCCGTTTTTTCGTAATAATCCACCTCCAGTTTTGTGTCCCAGTAGTCGCTGGGTGCCCAGTAGTAACCGAACCCGCGGAGATAACGCCCCTGGGTGGCACTTTGTCCGTACCGAGGAATCAAAATTCCGGAATGCCTGCCTTTCCGGTATGGAAAGATGCCGTAGGGCAGGGCAGCTACTGGAATATGGTGGATGTACATGACAATCGGGCGCGCCAGCACTTTATCCTGGTAGATCATCTTCATTTTATCGCTGCGGAAGTAAAAGTGCGGCTCAGGAAGGTCACAGGTCGTAAAGGTCCCTCCTTTCACGTAATAAACTTTATCCGAAACACGCTTTACCTGGTTGCCGGTATAAAACCCTTCCTCATAGGTAGTCCGGCCCCGCACAACGCGTCCCTTCCGGGTTTTAAAATTGTAAAACATCTTCTCCCCGGTCATGGACTGTCCACCTTCCACAAAGACCGGGTAGCCGATCATTTGCGGCCCGCCCTCCGGGTTGCCGTTATTGCCTGTAGAATCTGCCGATGTATCGGGTATGGCTTCCGCAATCAGGAGGTTGTCGTTCCATTGGATGGTAATTTTCCCCGCCTGCAGTTGCATGCCCTTGTAAAGTACGACGGCGTTGCCCACAAGATACGTGGTACGCGTCCTCACATCAGTTTCAATCCGCTGGGCATGGTATTCTACGAGAGTGTCGAGATC
Source organism: Deferribacteres bacterium JdFR-76 (assembly GCA_002011685.1). Lineage (GTDB taxonomy): Bacteria > Zhuqueibacterota > JdFR-76 > JdFR-76 > JdFR-76 > JdFR-76. Next base: position 5,485 of record MTOL01000539.1, on the reverse strand, counting down.
GGTCTGCTCGGTGAGGTGATAATTGGGAAGGCTGTCCTGCTCCGTAGCCTGCTGAGTAGCTGCAGGAACTGTGCGCAAAAAGGTGGCCAGAAACACGCAGATGTAGATTCGTCGGCTCATTCACTCTTCGCCAACCCTTCAAATGCCAGCTGGCCCGCACCGATGATGCCGGCGTGTTCGCCCATCTGGGCCCGGCGGACCCGCACGGTGGCCGCGGGTACGGACATGGCATGCCGGCGGATTGCACGCTCTACGGGCTTGAAAAGCAAGTCCCCGGCGTTCGACACCCCGCCGCCAATGATGACCAGATCCAGGTTCAACAAATTCAGCACAGACGCCAGGGCAATGCCCAAAAAAGTGCCCACCTCTTCCAAGACACGGCGAGCCAGTGCATCCCCTTCTTTTGCCGTCTCCGAGATCACTTTCGGCGTCAGCGGCCCTTCCTCTGCCCTCTGATTCAGGATGGACTCTGGATAATGAGGAAGGGCATCCATGGCCCGCTCCACAATCCACCGGGCCCCTACATAGCGTTCGATGCAGCCCCGGTTGCCACAGTTGCAAACCGGCCCATCGAACTGGATTGTGGTATGTCCAAATTCCCCAGCTGCTCCGGCCGCGCCATGGAAGAGCCGGCCGTTCAGAACCAACCCCGATCCCACCCCGGTTCCCAAGGTCACAAGGATGAAGTTATCTGAATCGCGCCCAGCACCAAAAGCTTGCTCGGCCAAGGCCGCCACATTGGCGTCGTTGTCCACAAAGGTTGGGAGGCCAAATTTCTCGCGGACAATGTCGCCCAGAGGCTCTTCATGCCAATCCGGAAAATTGGGCGGATCGATAACTACACCGGTTTTGAAATCCACCTGACCTGCTGCACCGATGCCAATGCCACGAATTTCCCCATCGTGCTTATTTAACTGGTGCTCAATGGCTTTCAGAAGATTTTCGATCACCTGTTTGGGTCCTTTTCCTGCTTCGGCAGGCTGATAGTGAAGGTGTTCCAGCTTGCCGTCCCGCGAAATCAAACCCGACTTCAAATTCGTTCCGCCAAGATCAATCCCGATGACCTTCTCCATCCTCTTTCTCCCCTTCATTCATCCGCTGGCGTTTTGCCCATAACTTCCTTAGACGTTCTCTAATCTGCCGTTCCTGACCTGTATCTGCGGGCCGGTAATAGATCCGGCCCTTTATCTCTTCCGGCAAATAGGTTTGCCGCACAAAATGACCGTCGTAATCGTGGGGATATTTATAGTCTTTCCCGTATCCCAGGTGGGCCATCAGACCCGTAGGTGCGTTGCGCAGATGGATGGGTACTGGATACAGGTCTCCCTTTTTCACATCTTCCAGCGCCTGCATGAGCCCTCGGTAAGAGGCATTGCTCTTGGGTGCAGAAGCTAGGTAGGTCGCCGCCTGGGCCAATACCAGCTGCCCTTCCGGCATTCCGATATAGGTAATCGCTGTGAAGGCCGAGGTGGCAAGCACAAGAGCCAGCGGATCGGCATTCCCGATATCCTCCGAAGCCAGAATAATTAACCGCCGGGCAATAAATTTTGGGTCCTCCCCCGCATCAATCATCCGGGCCAGCCAGTAAAGGGCCGCGTCCGGATCCGATCCGCGGATGCTCTTGATAAATGCGGAGATCACATCATAGTGATAATCTCCCGCTTTATCGTAATAAAGGCTGCGGCTTTGGTAAGCGTCTTCCACGTCCGACAGGCGGATTACCACCTCATTCTGACCCGGCTTGATGGCCAGCTGAAAGGCGAGTTCCAGAGCGTTCAGGGCCATGCGGGCATCACCGCCACTCAAACGGATGAGGGTTTCCTTTGCACCCTGTGCGAAACGGATGCGATACTGCGATAGAACCTCATCCTGTTGAATGGCCCGGTCGACTATTTGTTCAAGTTCAGAGGCAGAAAGGGGTTGCAGCTGAAACACCCGGCACCGGGAAAGCAGGGGCGCAATTACTTCAAAAGAGGGATTTTCCGTTGTCGCACCGATGAGGAAGATGGTGCCGTCTTCCACCTCGTGCAAAAGGGCATCCTGCTGCGCCTTGTTGAAGTGGTGAATCTCGTCAATAAAAAGGATGGATCGCTTGTGCAACCGCTGCAGATTCAGGCGGGCCTGATCCAGGATTTTGCGGATGTCCTTTACCCCGGTGGTCACCGCACTGATGGCAAAAAAGGCGCTCCGGGTTTCCTCCGCAATAATGCGGGCCAGTGTGGTTTTACCCACCCCCGGGGGCCCCCAAAGAATCATGGAAAACAGCTCGTCTCGCTCAATGGCGCGCCGCAAGACCCTACCCGGACCCAGAATATGCTCTTGTCCGACCATATCACTCAATTTTCTAGGTCGTACCCGGTCCGCAAGCGGTGCTGTTTTTCCGGATGGAGATGTTTCTGTTTTTCCCGGGCCAGGAGTCTGTCCAAAAAGATCCTGCATAATCCCTTTCCTGTTTCCAAACGTAAACAATGTAGAGGAAATTCGGCCAAAATTCAAGCAAAAGGGCAAAAAATACAATAAGTTAAGGCATGGCGGATTTCCGATCCTTTCGAATTCCAACCCCCCTGGAAATACGGCCGCTCGCCGGCTGAGCCTCTCCTACCCGAAGGCCCATCCCTTTGGCGGGACTCCTTGGCTCCCCTTCTGGTGTAGGCGATAAAACCGCGCAATCCTGTGGATTCTTGCGTCATAAATTCATAGACTTAACGGGAAGAAACGCGGAAACACGCGCATTCAGAGGTCGATCGGTCCACGAGTGGGCGGAAAACCGGATATGCAAACGGAAAACAACCGTCACAAAAAAATCAGCGAACTGGATTCTCTGGCCCGGAAGCAGATCCAAATCCAGAAAGAAATTGAGCTCCTGCAAAACCGGCAGGCCCGGTTGAAAAAACAGCTAATCTGGACGGACCTCCTGTTTGTGTGCCTTGCAGCGGGAATCCTTTTTCTTCTTTTCCGGTGGATGCGGCGATCCCGCCAGAAGCGGCGCTAAAACCCTTGCAAAAAAGGGCAGTCCATCCGCCGGACCGCCCTTATTTTTCATCACGCCGTTGGGTTTTCAGCAGGCTGGGCCCCTTCGCTCTCTGTATCAGAAGACGATTCCTCTTTCTTCCTGCCCACAGATTTCAGTTCCTCTTCTTTCTCCCGCAGCTGTTTCTCAAGGGTGGAAATCTCCGAAACGAACTGCCGGACTTTTTCATCTTCCCCAAGTTTGGAGGCTTCATCCCGTTCCACGGCCTCATACACGTATTTGCCAAGCTCCCTGAATTGTCCCTCCATCTTTTTCCGGACGTTGGCGATCTCCACTTTCAGGCGGCCAATGGTGGTTAGCTCCTCGGTCTTTTCTGAAAGATACGAAAGGGTTTCCTGCGCACCCTTTTTAATATCCTCCCAGAGTTTAGCTGTCATGCTCCTTCACCTCCTTTCTATAATCCACTTCTCCCTTTTGCGAACGCGAATTCACTTCCTATTACGTAATTTGCCTGGCAATCGTTCCACAAAATCTTCTTCCGCAATTTCAAGAAGCCGGGTAACTGTGTTTTGAATTTCGGCAAAATCGGCGAAATGTTCATAGGAAAAATGGTGGCGACGGCAGTAATCGGCAAGCTGACCTTTTGCAAAAACCACATCGGCATGCGGCACGGCACAAAGGTCTGAAAGCCCATCGCCGGCGAAAAAAATACGCTGGCTACTCCGTCTCGCACGCCGAAGATGCTCCCCTTTGCAATTGGCACAGCGACCGCATTGGCCGGAAAAATAAGGAAATTCCACCCGCCAACCTCTTCCGGACCTGTAATACATGCGATTGGACAGCACCTGCAGATGATCCAGACCGTAGCGCTTCAGAATTGGCTTGATGTAGAAGTCCATGCCATCGCTAACAATGGACACATGAATGCCTTTCGACTGGCAGAAATCTACAAAAGCGGGAAAGGTTGGATCAATCTCGAACGGTTCCAGAAAGCGTATTGCTTCCGCCGGATCTGCCTGGAAATGACGTATCTCACGGAGGTACATCTCGCGCGAATCAATTCGCCCCTGCTCCCAGAGGCGCACAGCTTCCAGTGTTCCCTTCCGGGAAAAATGGTGGAAAAAAGCATCGCCTACATCTTCCACGGTTACCGTACCATCAAAATCGCAAAAGAAAACCCAGCTCATGGTCTCATTCATCTCCGCTTGGGACATTCTTTTTCGCACCCGCCGAAAAAAGAAAGGCCCCGGAGGTCTCTCTCCGGAGCCGGTAGAAAACACAAAACTGCAAAGAGGCTTTCTAAGCCGCTTGCAGTTTTTCCTTTGCAACGGCCTGAGCAGCCGCCAGCCGCGCAATGGGCACGCGGTAAGGTGAACAGCTTACGTAATCCAATCCAACGCGGTGGCAGAATTCAACCGATTTCGGATCGCCTCCATGCTCACCGCAGATCCCCACTTTCAGATCCGGCCGCGTTTTCCGCCCTTTCTGAACGCCCATTTCTACCAGCTGTCCCACACCGTCTTGATCCAGGGTGCGGAACGGATCTTCCGGCAGAATTTTCTTGTCGATGTATTCCATCAGGAACTTGCCCGCATCATCGCGGCTGAAACCGAATGTCATCTGTGTAAGGTCGTTGGTACCGAAAGAGAAGAATTCGGCCACTTCAGCGATGCGGTCGGCCGTAAGGGCAGCACGTGGTACCTCAATCATGGTACCGACTTTGTAATCCACCTTTACGCCGTACTGTTTCTGCACTTCCTCAGCCACCCGGACAACCACTTCACGCTGGTGGGCCAGTTCCTCTTTTGTGCCGACCAGCGGGATCATAATTTCCGGATACACCTTCACGCCCTCTCTGGTCAGCTCGCAGGCAGCCTCCATAATGGCGCGGGCCTGCATTTCTGTGATTTCTGGATAGGTAATTCCCAGACGGCATCCGCGGTGTCCCAGCATCGGATTGAATTCCTGCAACGCCTGCACTTTCTCCTTGATTTTCTCCACAGGGACACCCATTTCTTCGGCCATTTCCCGCTGCTGTTCCTCTTCATGCGGCAGGAACTCGTGCAGCGGCGGATCCAGGGTACGGATGGTTACCGGAAGGTCATGCATCACCTTAAGGATCTGGTAAAAGTCACCTTTCTGCATCGGCAGAAGCTTTTCCAGGGCTTTACGGCGCCCCGCCTCGTCATCGGCCAGGATCATTTCGCGCACGGCTTTGATGCGATCACCCTCAAAAAACATGTGCTCGGTGCGGCACAGGCCGATGCCTTCCGCGCCGAAGTTCCGGGCAACCTGGGCGTCTTTGGGTGTATCGGCATTGGTGCGCACGCCAAGCCGGCGGATTTCGTCTGCCCATTCCATCAGGCGGCCAAAATGCCCGCTCAGCTGCGGTTCAATGGTGGGGACCTGGCCCAGCATCACCTCGCCGGTAGATCCATCAATAGAAATCCAATCTCCCTCTTTGATAACCAGATCGTCGACACGCATCTGTTTTTTGGCGTAATCGATCTGCAA
>MTOL01000540.1 GCA_002011685.1 Deferribacteres bacterium JdFR-76 | reverse complement strand
GTCCTATTATGATGCTCTGTCGCTGGACAGTGTGCGGGAATGGCTCCACAGCCTGAAGAAAGCCGCCCGGCCTGTGGGGATCATGTATACATCATGGCAGCGAAAATACGGACTGCTGGAGAAATTTGGGGCACTTGTTGAGCACGAATGGTAAGCCCGATCCTGGAAGGGTGGATCTTTTTCAAGCTCGCTGGCCAGGTAAGAATTTTCTTGTTTTTCGGGATCTTCATGAGGGCGAAGTGCCTAATTTTTCCCTTGTTTTTTTTCCGCAAATTTGCGAAAATTGGAAACAAAATTTACCGGATTTTGCTGAGAAGAAAAAGAAGCGCACGCCTAAACGGTCGGGTTCCATATTCTTTTTGTTTTTGCAGTGAACTGAAAAGGGAGGAGGGTTACCGTATGCGCAGGGCAAAACTGGTTATCGGCGCGTTTCTGGTTCTGCTGCTTTTTACGGCAGCCTGGAGCCAGGGACTGACGTCATATGATTTGTTTAAGATCAAGCAGGTGAGAGAAGTGGTGCTTTCGCCGGATGGCCGGTATGTGGCTTACACCTTGAGTGTACCGCGGCCGTTTTCGGATCCGCCGGGCTCTTATTACCGGGAACTGTGGATCTACGATCTGAAGACAGGGAAAAACCGCGGATATATCACCGGTAAGAAGTCGGTCTATTCCATCGCCTGGACGCCCGATTCCCGTCAGGTCACCTTCCGGGGCAACCTGGGCGATGTGAAGGGAACACAGGTCTACGCCATTTACGTGGACGGCGGCGCGCCCATCCTCCTGACCGAGTGCAAAACGGGAATATTGCAGTATGCCATCAGCCCGGATGGAAAAAAGCTGGCCTTTGTGACGGCGAAAAGCAAGCGGGCGGATCGCCAGAAGTGGATCAAAAAAGGGTTCAATGCCGAGATTTATCAGGAAGAAGCAGGGGATCGTCTCCTTTACGTGAAAAACTTGGAATCGGGAAAAGTGGAACAAATCACCAGCAAAGGATCGGTGTTCGATTTTGTCTGGGCTCCCGATAGCCGCCGGATTGCAGCTGCTATTGCGCCGCGGAACACCACAGATGACTCTTACATGTTCAAGCGCATTCACCTAGTGGATGTGGTTGAGAAGAAAGTTAGCAAGCTGGTGGAAAATCCCGGAAAGCTTGGACAGATGGCATGGAGCCCGGACGGCCGTTACCTGGCATTCATTGCCGGAGTAGACATCAACGATCCCGTGGCGGGGAGCCTGTTTCTGGTAGACACACAAAATCCATTGCCGTTTGATCAGCTGCAAAATGTGACGGCCAAATTTATTGGGTCCGTCACGTCGGTGGTGTGGAAAGATGCGAAGACCCTGTTATTCTCTTCGGACGAAGGGGTCTATACGACCATCCTCCGGTACCGGCTGGGCGATAAGACTCATAAGCTGGTACTTGAACCGGGCAAAGTGGTTTTTTCCCACCTTTCACTGGCTGGTAACCGCATTGCTTTTGCGGGGGATACCAAAAAGCATCCTGGGGAAGTGTACCTATTCGATCTGAAAAAGAAGCGGCTGGAACGAAAGACACACTGGAATCCATGGCTGGCCGATAAAAAGCTGGGCCGGCAGGAACGGATTGCCTACAAAGCCCGCGATGGGCTGGAGATTGAAGGGGTGCTCATTTACCCGCTGGATTATCAGGAGGGCAAGCGTTACCCGCTGATCACCTACGTGCACGGCGGACCGGAATCCTGCGTAAAAGATGGCTGGCAGACCAGCTACAGCCGCTGGGGCCAGGTAGCAGCGGCGAGAGGGTATTTTGTGTTTATGCCCAACTACCGCGCCAGCTCCGGCCGCGGCGTGGAATTCGCCAAAATGGACCATAAAGACCTGATGGGCGCCGAATTCAACGACATTCTGGATGGAATCGATTATCTCATTGAAAAAGGACTGGTGGCCCGGGACCGTGTGGGTATCGGTGGCGGGTCCTATGGCGGCTATTCTTCGGCTTGGGGGGCCACCAAGCATTCCAGCTATTTTGCCGCAGCCGTGGTTTTTGTGGGCATTGCCGACCAGGTACCCAAAGTGTACGAATCGGACATTCCGTTTGAGCTTTATTACGTTCACTGGACCCTCTGGCCACAGGATGATCCCATGCTGTTCTACGACCGTAGCCCGGTAAAGTATGCCAGCAACTGCAAAACGCCCACGCTGATTCTCCACGGCAAAGCCGATCCGCGGGTGAATCCGTCCCAGAGTCTGGAGCTGTACAATGCGCTGAAGATTCACGGCCACGCGCCTGTGCGTCTGGTGTATTATCCGGGAGAGGGACACGGCAACCGCCGGGTGGCTGCTCAGCTGGATTTCAACCTTCGCACGCTCCGGTGGTTTGATCATTATCTGAAAGGCATGGGACCGAAAGATCAGCTGCCGCCGCTCTACATTGAGTATGAAATTGAAGAATAGAGCAGCCCGGTTGTTTCCGGAGGATGCAACGGTCCGGGNAGCTCCTGCCCTGGTCCATTTTGGGCCAGGGCTTTAAAATAAGCGCCGTTGTTTATTTGGGATAGAAGCACGGCTGCCCTTTCAGTAATTTCAGTTTGCGGTGTTCAAAAGAGATGAGAGAGGAGGGAGCATGTACCGTTTTGCAATCAGAAAGAACGGTTTTTTCATTCTTGTTCTGCTGCTGATGCCCGCGCTTGCTGGAGCACTTCCCACGGAGAAGCCAGTTCTGCACGGCCGCCACTGGGTGGCCATTACAGGGAAGCCGCTGGCTGCCACCGCAGGGGCACGCATTTTCATGCAGGGCGGCAATGCGGTGGATGCAGCCTGTGCGATGCTGGCTGCTACCTGCACCATGTTTGATGTCCTCAGCTGGGGCGGCGAAACCCAGGCTCTGATTTACAACCCGAAAACCAGAAAAGTGATCGGCATCAATGCCCTTGGAGTGGCACCCACTGGTGCAACAGCCGAATTCTTCAAGAAAAAAGGGATGAAATATCCGCCGGAATACGGGCCTCTTGCGGCTGTTACGCCCGGCACTCCGGGCGGCCTGTTTGTGATGCTGGCGGAATACGGAACCATGAGCCTCAAACAGGTGTTGCAGCCGGCCATGGAGATGGCAGAGGGGTATCCCATCGAGGAGCAGCTCTCACGGACCATTGAACGCCACAAGGAGCGCATCAAGAAATGGCCCTATTCCAAAAAGCTTTTTCTGCCACACCTGGGTGAGGAGTATGAGGCGCCAAAGCCCGGCGAAATTTTCCGCCAGCCGGATCTTCTCAATACGCTAAAAAAACTTGTGGAAGCGGAAGAAGAAGCTCTGAAGGCAGGGAAAAGTCGGAAGGAGGCCATTTACGCCGCATACGACCGCTTTTACAGGGGGGATATCGCCCAGGAATTTGTCCGCAGCTGCCAGGAGCAGGGCGGGCTCATCACCATGGATGATCTGGCTAACTGGAAGGTTTATATCGAGGAACCCGTAATGACCACCTACCGGGGCATTGAGGTGTACAAACTCACGTCCTGGGTACAGGGCCCGGTGATGCTGCAGATGCTTAACATGCTGGAGAACTTTGATCTGAAGTCGATGGGACTGAATAGCGCCCGCTATATCCATCTGCTGTATCAGGTAATGAATCTGGCGTATGCGGACCGGGATTTCTACTACGGGGATCCGTATTTTCCGCCGGAGGAACCGCTGGAGGGGCTGCTTTCCAAAGAATACGCGCGAGAACGGATTAAATTAATCAACTGGGAGAAAAACGATCCCGATATCGGGCCGGGCGATCCCTATCCATTTATGGGAAAAACCAACCCATATCTGGATTTCCTGAAGGACTGGACAGCCGTGTGGAAGGAACGGGAGCTGGAATGGGCCCGGATGTCTCTGGAAGAACTGGAGGAGGAATTCTGGCGCGGCACCACGTCCATCCAGGCAGCGGACAAGGAAGGTTGGGTGGTGTCCGTCACTCCCAGCGGGGGCTGGGTTCCCTGTGTGATTGCTGGACGTACAGGAATTGGCATGAGTCAGCGAATGCAGAGTTTTGTGTTAGACCCGAAGGAAAACCCGTTTAACGTAGTGGAACCGGGCAAACGGCCGCGCGCTACCCTGACGCCCACCATTGCCCTGAAAGACGGCAAACCGTATCTTTCCTTCTCCATTCAGGGGGGCGACACGCAGGATCAAAACTCTCTGCAGTTTTTTCTGGATATCGTAGAATTTGGCATGAATGTCCAGGAAGCCTGTGAGGCGCCCAATATCATCAGCTATCAGATGCACAGCTCGTTTGGTNAGCATAAGAAATCGCCGGGCAAATTAACTCTCCGTTCGGATGTGCCTCCCTGGGTTGTGGACGAACTTCGCGAGATGGGGTACAAGATTGATTTCCGCAGGAAAACATCCGGGCCCATGAACGCCATTTTCTTCGACTGGGAGCACGGGACGTTCTGGGGCGGTTCGAGCAACTATGGGGAAGACTACGGAATCGCCTGGTAAGGTAACTCCTCCTGGAGGGAATCAGCCGGTGGGGCCTCTGCGCGAGCAGAGGCCTTGCTTCATGTTCTGCATTCTGCCTTGCTCAGGTTTTGATCCGGAATTCCGGGGAAGGTGTCTTTATGATTCCCTTTTGCCTATGGATGGGAAAAGATCGGGCCAGAAGAAAATGCGGACTCCAGAAAGGAGTTTTTAGGAAAGTTCAATTCCGAAAAATTTTTTTGAACTTGAGAAGTGACAGAACTGTAACATTTTGATAAATTGCTATTCCGTTAAATTCGGAGCTGGCCCTTCCAGGTTTTTCGGGCGTTGCTGAGGATTGAGAATTTGATGTTCTTCATCAACCGCAAAAGCAGTCCGGTCCGCGCAGGTTCCCTGCGAGGTATGTTGATTCCGTTTCCAGTTTTTCGGGAAAATTCCTAAACCAATGCAGGAGGTTGTGATGCGAAAAACTCCTTTGCTGCAGCGCAGTCTTTTTTACCTGGGGATCTTTCTTCTTTTGATGGGGGTCATGGACCGGAGTACGGCCCAAATTCGTACCACCCGTCCCATGGTAGGCATCCGGGAGCGGACGCCCACTGTGCACGCGTTTGTGAATGCGCGTATTGTTCAGGCGCCCGGAAAAGTCATTCCAAAAGGGACGTTGGTAATCCGCGATGGCGTGGTTGAAGCGGTGGGCAAAAATGTCCGCATTCCGCCCGACGCGAGGGTGTGGGATGTCCAGGGGATGACCATTTACCCGGGGATTGTAGATCCCTACACCCACGTAGGCATTCCGAAACCGAAACGTGAAGCCCGCCGGCAGCCTTCCTCCATGATGGCCATGTTTGCTCAGCAGCAGAGAGAAACAAAGCCAGAAGGAGCGGTTCACCGTAACGAAAAGGTACGGCCGGAGACGGATGCGGCCCGCATGTTTCAGCCGGCGGAGAAGGATTTCAAAGAATATCGCAAACAGGGGATTACCGCAGCGCTGGTGGTTCCGGACCGGGGGATTTTCCGCGGGTACAGCGCCGTTGTGCTNCTGGGTTCGGGGGCGCCCAATGATCTGGTAATCCAGCGGAAAGTTGCTCAACACCTTGCTTTTGAAAGAGGCAGTTTTTTTGGCGGAGGCTATCCTTCTTCCCTCATGGGCTGCATTGCGCTGATCCGCCAGACCTTTCTGGACGCCGACTGGTACCAGAAAGCCTGGGAGGCCTATCGGATCCGTCCCGATCAACCAGCGCCGGAGGAGAACGTCTCTCTTGCCGCTCTGGCTGCAGCTATGCAGCAGGCGAAACCCGTTGTGTTTGAAGTCGAAGATGACCTGAATTTTCTGCGTGCCGCAAAGATCTACCAGGAATTTGGCCTGAAAGGCTGGATCCGCGGCAGTGGCTATGAATACCGGCGCGTCGAACTTATTAAACAGACCGGAATTCCCGTGGTCCTGCCGGTACGTTACCCTGAGACGCCAAAAATTCAGTCCGCAGAAGATGCGCTAAACCTGAGCCTGAAACAGCTGGTTCACTGGGAAGCCGCTCCGGAGAATGCCCTACATGTTTACAGAGCGGGTATCCCTTTTGCGTTTACCAGCGACGGGCTCAAAAAAGTGGGGGATTTTCTCAAGAATGTGCGGGAGGCGGTCAGACGCGGTCTCCCGGCCGATGCGGCTCTGGCAGCCCTTACGATCCAGCCGGCGCGGCTCTTGGGACTGTCGGCCCAGCTGGGAACACTGGAAAAGGGCAAAATGGCCAACTTCATCCTCACAGACGGAGATCTTTTCGGCAAGAAAACGAAAATCTACGAAACATGGGTGAAAGGAGAACGATTTGTTGTCCGAAAGCGTCCGGATGTAGATCCACGTGGGAAATGGGAGCTCACCCTGCAGTTTCCCGACGGAAAGTCTCGTACTGTCAGCCTCACCCTTTCGGGTGATCTGGAGAAGTTACGCGGAAGAGTTACATTCGATAAAAAGCGCATCCGGCTATCAAACATTTCATTGGAGGATCACTGGTTGAGGTTTTCTCTTCCCGGTGATAGCCTGGATATCAGAGGAATTTTGCTTTTTAGCGGCCGGGTGGAAAAAGAGAAAGCTAGTGGCTATGCGGTTCTGCCTGACGGGACGCGGGCCCACTGGTGGGCACAATGGAAGGAAGCAGCACCCCCGGAAAAGAAACGTCCTGAGAAGGAGGAGAAAGTTGAACCAGCTTCGCTGCGGTTTGCCCGCGGGGCCTACACTCGCAATGGACTTCCTCCTCAGCCAGAATACGTACTGGTAAAGAATGCCACCATCTGGACCATGGGGCCGCAAGGTGTACTGGAAAATGCCGACCTGCTGGTCCGCAGGGGTAAGATTGAGAAGGTTGGCCGCGATATTCCGGCACCCAAAGGAGCGGTGGTAATTGATGCCACGGGCAAGCATGTTACACCTGGCCTGATTGATGAACATTCCCACACGGCCATCTCTGGCGGTGTGAATGAAGGCACCCGGGCCATCACCTGCGAGGTACGCATTCTGGATGTGCTTAATCCCGATGATATTGCCATTTACCGTGAACTGGCCGGCGGACTAACCATGTGCCATCCGCTGCACGGCTCGGCCAATCCCATCGGTGGCCAAAATGCAGTCATCAAACTTCGATGGGGTGCGGTGGATCCCGACGCTCTGGTTTTTAAGGGATTTCATCCGGACGTCAAGTTTGCACTGGGCGAAAACCCGAAGCGCAGCAATTTCCAGATGGCCCGTCCGCGCTACCCGCAAACCCGAATGGGCGTGGAGCAGATAATCCGCGACCGCTTTAAAGCGGCATTGGATTACAAGAAGGCATGGGAGGCCTACCGGAAACTGAAGAACAAAAAGGGTGTCATTCCGCCGCGGCGAGATTTGCAGCTGGAAGCCCTGCTGGAAATTGTCGAAGGCAAGCGCTGGATCCGCTGTCATTCCTACCGCCAGGACGAAATCCTTATGATTGTCCGCCTGGCCCGCGAGTTTGGAGCCAATTTACGCACTCTGGAACATGGGCTCGAGGCCTACAAAGTGGCTGATGTGTTGGCAGAAAACAATGTGGGCGTTTCCTGTTTCAGCGACTGGTGGGCCTATAAGTTCGAAGTGTACGATGCCATCCCATTCAATGGTCCCATATTGAACAGCGTGGGGGTGGTGGTTTCCTACAATTCAGACAGCAATGAGCTGGCCCGCCGACTGAATACGGAGGCGGCCAAAGCGGTGAAATATGGCGGCCTGAGCAAAGAAGAGGCCCTCAAACTTGTTACCATCAATCCGGCCAAACAGCTTGGTATTGATGACCGCGTGGGTTCGCTGGAACCCGGAAAGGATGCGGATTTTGTGATCTGGAGCGGAGATCCGCTCTCCTATTTCTCCGTTTGTGAGCAGACCTGGATCGATGGCCGGAAGTATTTCGACCGCGAGGAAGATCTGAAGCTGCGGGAAGAAGTCCAGAAAGAAAGGAACCGGCTCATTCAGAAAATACTGCGCAGCAAAAAGGCTGGCGGTCCATCCGGAAAGCCGGGTATGATGCGCTCCCGCATGTTTCGTCCACAAGCAAAGGAGGAGAAATGATGAAAAGAATCGCTCTTTTCTCCGCGATTTTTCTGTTTATCGCCAGTTTAGGCCGGGCTTCCGACCAGATTCCAGCCCCGCCACAGGATCATCCCATTGCGCTGGTGGGGGGAACTGTGCACACCGTATCGGGGCAAACCATTGAAAACGGCACGGTTCTGTTTGACAAGGGAGTTATTGTGGCTGTGGGGCGGGATGTACCGCTGCCTGAAGGGACCGAAGTGATCCGGGTCGACGGTCTGCATGTTTTTCCCGGACTTGTGGCCATGAACACCATCCTGGGGCTTACGGAAATCGGTTCTGTGCGGGCTACTCAGGATTATTCAGAAATGGGTGAAATCAATCCCAATGTGCGCGCAGAGGCGGCCCTGAATCCAGACAGCGAACTGCTGCCGGTTGCCCGCTGGAACGGCATTACCATTGCCCAGGTGGTCCCACGGGGCGGACTTATCTCCGGAAGGTCAGCGGCCATTGTGCTGGATGGGTGGACATGGGAGGACATGACGCTGGAGGCTCCCGTCGGTTTGCATATCCAGTGGCCTTCTGCAGGCGGTCGGAGGTACTACTTTATGCAGCGAAGCCGGGAGTCCCGGGAGCGGATCCAGGAGCGCATCGAGAAAATCAAACGGGCTTTTGCAGAAGCAAAAGCCTACCTGAAAGCCAAACAGGCCGAAACCCGAAAGGTAGTTCCGTTTCATGAGTCGGATGTCCGCTGGGAGGCCATGATCCCATTCCTCAAAGGGGAAAAACCGGTATTTATTCATGCCAATGATCTGAAGGCCATCGAACAGGCCATCACCTGGGGGCAAAAGGAAGGACTGAAGATGGTGCTAGTAGGGGGCAGGGATGCATGGCGGGTTCCCGATCTGCTGAAAGAGAACGATGTACCGGTTGTTGTGACCGGGACGCACCGTTTGCCTTCGCGCCAATGGGAGCCCTACGATGAACCGTTCACCCTCCCGGTGAAACTGTATAAAGCTGGAATCCGCTTCTGTATTGCCGGTACAGGGAATGCCAGTGCGGAGGGGAATCTGCCCTATCATGCAGCAACTGCCGTGGCTTTTGGCCTGCCGGAGGAGGAGGCAATCCGGGCAATAACCCTCTATCCGGCACAAATTCTGGGAATTGCGGACCGGGTTGGTTCCATTGAAAAGGGGAAAGATGCGACGCTGATTGTAACAACCGGCAGTCCGCTGGATGTGACCACCCGCGTAAAGATGGAATTCATTCAGGGACGGAAGATCGATCTGACCAGCAAGCATACGCAGCTCTACGTTAAATACAAAACCAAATACGAGCGGATGAAGAAGTAGAAAGAGGTGTTGTGGATGCCGGGTGGAAAAGGGCTGAAGGAATTCTGGTACCGGAAGCGGGTGCTCATCACGGGTGCCTCCTCCGGACTCGGGTGGGCTGTTGCCGAGGCACTGGCGCCTTTTGAAGTGCAGTTTGGTCTGTTAAGCCGTCGGGAAGAACGCCTGCAGGAGCTGACTGCATTGCTGGCCGATTCGGGCAGCCGCTTCTGGTACCGCGCCTGTGA
>MTOL01000276.1 GCA_002011685.1 Deferribacteres bacterium JdFR-76 | reverse complement strand
GTAGGCAGCACATATGCGCTGGAGGACCGCGATGCTCTCTTTCCGATCCACCGCGATACCGGGGCNCACTTCGTAAAAGGCCAGAGTGTAAAGACTTTTCTGGCGAACTATCTGGGGAGGGCCAATACACCCTCCCGGGGGCGGGATGGAAACCTGCATCTCGGCTACCCGGAAAAGCGCATTTATGGAACCATCAGCCACCTGGCGGCGATGATCCCAGTTGCTGCAGGATTTGCCCTGGGTGCCCGGATGCGCGGCAAAGATGATGTGGCTCTTACTTTCATTGGCGAAGGTGGGACCTCTCTGGGGGATTTTCATGAGGCCCTGAACTTCGCTGCCGTTCATAAACTGGCGCTGATTGTGGTTATAGAGAATAATCAGTTTGCCTATAGCACGCCAACACGGCTGCAATATGCTTGCGAATATCTCGCAGACCGGGCGATCGGTTATGGCATTCACGGCGAGGTCGTGTATGGCAACAACGTTCTTGCCGTTTATGAAACTGTAAAAAAAGCAGTGGACCGCGCACGCAAGGGAGAAGGACCCACCCTTATCGAGGCGATCACTATGCGGATGCGTGGACATTCCGAGCATGATGATTACTATTCTTATGTACCAAAGTCGATGCTGGAGGAATGGGCAAAGCGGGATCCAATCAAAAGTTACGAAAAATACCTTCTGGAAAAGGGGGTTCTAACGCCTGAAAAAATCGAGCAGATCTCCCAGAAGATCGAGAAAGAAGTGGAAGAAGCCACGGAATATGCTCTCAGCCTACCATTTCCGGAACCGGAAGACTGTGAAAAAGATCTATTTGCAGAATAAAAACAGGAGTAATGTTTTATGGCTGTGAAAACCTATCTCGACGCCATTCATGATGCCATTGAGGAGGAAATGCGCCGAGACGAGAATGTTTTTTTGATGGGGGAGGATGTTGGCCTGTATGGCGGCGCATTTAAAGTAACCAAAGGGCTTTTTCAGGAATTTGGCCCGGTCAGGGTGCTGGATACTCCCATCGCGGAATCGGCCATTATTGGTGTGGGCATCGGTACCGCGCTTCAGGGCTTCCGACCCATTTGTGAAATGCAATTTGCGGATTTTATTTCAAATGCCTTTACCCAGATTGTAAACAATGCAGCCACGTTCTACTGGCGGCAAGGAGTGAAGATCCCAATGGTGATCCGGGCTCCTTCCGGAGGAAATGTCCACGGCGGACCGTTTCATTCGCAGAATCCGGAAGCGTGGTTCGTTCATTCGCCCGGATTGAAAGTCGTAGCACCCGCTACGGCATATGATGCGAAAGGGCTCCTGAAAGCAGCAATCCGGGATGACAATGTAGTCCTCTATTTTGAAAACAAATATCTGTACCGACGCATTAAAGAAGATCTTCCGGAAGAAGATTTTATTGTGGAGATCGGAAGGGCACGTCTGGCCAGGGATGGAGAGGCTGCAACCATCATTACCTATAGCGCTCAGGTACATGATGCTATAAAGGTAGCGGATGAGATCGCCGAGGAAGAGGGAAAAGAGGTAGCGGTACTGGATCTGCGGAGTTTGATGCCATTTGACAAAACAATGATTTTGGAGCAGGTACGGAAAACGAACCGCATCCTGATTGTGCACGAAGATCATCTAACCGGCGGTATCGGAGGGGAAATTTCTGCTTTTATCACAGAACATGCTTTTGAATATTTGGATGCTCCCATCATGCGTGTTGCAGGATTGGACATTCCGGTGCCGTTCAGCCCGCCATTGGAGAAGCATTATCTACCGACAAAAGAGAAAATAAAAGACAAGCTCAAGAAGTTGCTTGCGTATTAACGGGTTTCTTTTTAGTTTAGGAATAGATTCTGGCTCAAATGAAATGGCGATGAATTTGGGGTGGATGTATGGAAGAAAAGTATTCATTTGATGAACTTACCACCATCAAGGACATTCTCCTGATGGCCATCGAGAGGGAGAAGAATTCCTACAATTTTTACATGGAGGCGCTTTACCACGCCACAACGGATGCAGAGCGCGAAATGTTTGAACGACTGGCCATTCAGGAGAAGAATCATCAGGCGGAGCTGGAACGCCAGCTGGAAGAGGTGGAAGCCCGCCTGCTAACCGACAGAGCCATTTCTGGGAGCGATATTTACTGATTCCGGAGAAAAAAACCAGAACAAGAGGGTTGAATTTTAAGTAGTTGTTGAGATAAGGATTCAGTTCGGATTCGAGGTGGTGAACCATGAGAGTTGAAGTTACAATGCCACAGCTTGGTGAAAGTATTGCCGAAGGGACCATCATCAAATGGCACAAAAAAGTCGGGGACTTTGTCCGGAAAGACGAAACCATTCTGGAAATTAGTACCGATAAAGTCGATTCTGAAATCCCCTCACCGGCGGAGGGTCGGCTAACGGAAATCCTAGCAGAAGAGGGGCAAACGGTTCCGGTTGGAGCCGTTCTGGCTTATATTGAGACGGCTGCCGAAACGCAAACTGCGGTAGAAAAAACACCAGAGGCACCAGCGAAAGCGGCGGCGGTCAGTCAGGCTGAGCCCGGAGATGGTCGTCCGGTTGTGAAAGAAAAAGTGGTGCAAACCGGTAGGGAAGGGCGGCAGTTTTTATCTCCTCTTGTACGGAAGATGGCAGCAGAATATGGTATTTCTATGGATGAACTTTTGCAAATTCCCGGTTCCGGACACCTGGGACGCATTACAAAAGAGGATCTTTTGCGTTATGTTGAACAGAAAAAGCAGCAGGTACCTGGGGTTGCACCGCCACCGGTTTCGCCGGAACGACCTTCTGTGGAAACGGGGCCGGCCGAGATAAAGGTGCCTCCAGGGCCGGAGCCGGTGCGGGCGGATGACCGGGTAGAAATCATTCAAATGGACCACATCCGTAAGGCGATTGCTGAGCACATGGTGCGGAGTGTCCATACAGCCCCTCATGTGGCTACCTTTGCCGAAGTGGATATGACCCGCATCGTCAATATCCGTGAGCGGATCAAGAATGAGTTTGAACGAAAAGAGGGGTTTAAGCTCACCTACACCGCATTTTTTGTAGATGCGGCGGCTCGCGCTCTCAAAGAATTTCCATACCTCAACGCTTCTGTAGATGGAGATAAAATCATTCTGAAAAAATACATTAACATTGGCGTTGCCGTGGCAGTAGGGCAGAATCTTATTGTTCCTGTGATCAAAAATGCCGACCAGAAAAATCTGCTTGGAATTGCCAGGGCGATCCATGAACTCACCGAAAAGGCCCGAAGCAAACGCCTTCTTCCTGATGACGTGCAGGATGGAACCTTTACCATCACCAATCCTGGAATTTTTGGCAACACCGTTGGAATCGCCATCATTAACCAGCCGCAGGTGGCCATCCTGGATACGGGTGCAATCAAAAAGCGCCCGGTTGTGGTGAATGACGCGATTGCCATACGGCCCATTATGTGGATGTCTTTAAGTTACGATCACCGTATTATTGACGGGGCCATGGCCGCACAGTTTGTGCAGCGGATTGTGCAAATTCTTGAAAATTATGAGGACATTCAGCTATAGGGGAGAAATCCATCCCCAGTGTTGATCCTTTCCGCGTCTCTTCCGCTGTTTGTGAAGATATCTTCACCGCAATTTGTAAAAAAATTGCAACAATCTTCCGGAATTCATTTTCATCTTGCATGATTTTCTGCTGCGTTCTAAAATTTTTTAAAGGTATGATCTTGTGGCAAGAGGCAGAAAGGGGATCAACATGGTAATCAAGATTTACGGCATTGGATGCGAAAAGCAAAAGACACTGGTTCGCAATGTGCAGCAGGCTGTTGAAGAGCTTGGCCTGGAAGCCGAAATCGTGGTAATCAAAGAGATTGAAAAACTTGCCGCCGCGGGATTTTCCAACCCGTTGGGGCTCACCATCGATGATGAACCGGTCGCGGACGGCCGTTTGTTGAGCACAGAAGAACTGAAAATCGTTCTAGAACATTTCTGCGAAAGCGTGGCCTGAAAATAAAAGCAACCGTGTAGGGGAAGCATTTCACTGGAAAACCGGAATTTCAGGTCAAAACCATAAAAGACCGCAAGCGGTTTCCCTGAAAAGCATAGCTTTCGCAACAGNGGTCCATGAACATATAAGAGATCCGGGGGACANTCGATGAAGGACGATCGACCTTCAGCTTTCTGAATTCTCTCCAAATATTCTGGTTCTCCGTCTGAAGCGGCAGAAAACAGGATAACCTGTATTTTCTTCCACTTGTTCTTTTTTAGCGGGAAATTTTTTGCATGTTCCGCTTTTCCGGGCCGGCGAGGTTTTGGATGTTTCATACCGCCCGAAAATGTAAACTTCTGTTTCTTTATGCTGTTCAAGAAAAAAACTTGCAAAAAAATGGCCCTTTCTTTAGAATAGAAATTACTTTGAAATGAAAACAATCTGGAGGCGTTGCATGCTGTCCCGATCTGCACCTGTTATATCGGAAGATCTTCAAAAAGAGGCCATCAGACAGATTGTAAATGAGAAGGGAGAGGATGCCAGGTTAAGGGCGGAAAAAGGGGTGCGACAGGTGGCTGCCCGCTGGTTCGAGGAGGATGGGGAGGCCGATGCATTTTTGCGGTTCTGCCGGGAATATTTTGTGACGGACCCTGCCCGATTGTCTGGACTGCTAAAAAAATTTGACCGCCATCTGGAAACCTACTTTGGCCATTCTTTCCATATCTATCTGGCCTACCAGTGGAAAATCCAGGTTGAAGATGGGGAAATTTCTCCTGTTGATCTGCAGTTTGCCAGCGTGGACCCATTCGCTCATTATGTGGAAGATTTTTACCGGGCCAAACTCGCTTTTACGGTTTTGCTGAACTTTCCGCTTCATTCGCTTTTTGAAAAAGAGCGCTTGGGGGAAAGCTGGCCGCGGGAGAAATGGGCTGAGGTACGGTTGGCCGAGCTTTTTCAGGACCGAATTCCGGGATCGCTGCAGCAAAAACGTGCACAGGCCTATTCGCGTGCGGACCATTATGTCAACAATTACAACATCTTTTTGGACCGTGTACTGGGACCGGACCGGAATCGGCTGTACGCGGCAGAGAAAAGGCTGATCAGTCACTGGGGACTTCGCGATGAAATCAGAGCCCTGTATGCGCAGAAAAACGCGCTGACCCGGCAAAAAACCATTTACCGGATAATGGACCGGATTGTGCGTCAGGAGATCCCAGAAGCCGTTATCAATTCAACCAGTTATTTGTGGGATCCCTGGGAAAACAAGTTATTTGACGGGGATGGCAAACGGACTCTGCGGCCCGTATCAGAAGGTGGAAAGCGCTATCGTCCGCTGAAGGAAATTTTTCTGGCAGAAAAAGAGGTAGACGCCTTTACTCCCGAAAGCCGGACATTTATTGACCGGCGATTTCAGAAAGGACGGGAGATTTCCGAAGAGGAAATGCAGCGGCTGCTGGTGTCGGTCCTGGAGAGCCCGCTGTTGCACCGGGTGGCCCGCGCAATTGAACGCCGCCTCGGCCGGAAACTGGAACCCTTCGATATCTGGTACAACCGGTTTGGACTGGATCATCTTCCAGAAGAGGCAGAGCTGGATGCCATTGTTTCCCGGCAGTTTCCGGATCTGGAGGCATTTCGGGCAAACATTCCAGAGATACTCAAAAGACTGGGATTTCCAGATCGTGAGGCCCGTCGCATCGCCTGCCATATTCAGGTGGATCCTGCCCGGGGAGCGGGCCACGCACTGGGTTCTCTGATGCGCGGGGACCCATCGCGGCTGCGAACACGGGTTCCACCCGGTGGAATGAACTACAAGGGATTTAACGTGGCCATGCACGAGCTGGGTCACAACGTTGAGCAGGTCATTTCCCTTTACGATATGGATTTTTATCTCCTTCATGGCGTTCCCAATACGGCCTTCACGGAAGCGTTTGCATTTGCATTTCAGAAAAGAGACCTCGAGGTGCTGGGCATCGGCTCCCGGCACCGTTTTTCGGATGAGTACGATGTTTTGAACCGCTTCTGGTCCGCCTTCGAGATTGCGGGGGTGGCGCTGGTGGATATGGCCATCTGGCACTGGCTGTATGATCATCCGGAAGCCAGTGAGGCAGAAATCAGCGGTGCTGTACAGGAAATCGCGGTGGATGTGTGGAACCGCTATTTTGCTCCCGTTATCGGTGTAGATCATCAGCCGGTTCTGGCTATTTATTCCCATATCATTGATAGCGGACTCTACATTCCGGATTATCCATTGGGAATGATTATTTCTTTTCAGATTGAGCATTACCTGAAGGGAAGGAACTTGGGAGAGGAAATGCTGCGCATGTGTGCGCAGGGAAATCTTTCTCCCAATCTCTGGATGAAAAAGGCCGTGGGCATGCCGATTTCTGCAGATCCGCTGCTGGAGGCGGCGGACCGGGCTCTGACTGTGCTGGAAAGGGAGGGAGAAATCTGATGGAACGGCACAATATCGCATTCCTCGGAACGGGCTTGATGGGCCGTCCCATGGCCCACCGCCTGCTGCAGTCCGGATTTTCCGTGTGGGTTTACAACCGGACGCCCGAAAAAGCACAATGGCTTGCTGAAAAGGGGGCCGTGGTCTGCCGTACGCCGGCGGACGCCGTGAAAGAGGCACCGGTGGTCCTTACCATGCTGTCCGATGCTGAGGCCATCCGCAGCATTTTGGCCCAGATACCCGGTGAGATCATGAAAGGGCGAACCCTGGTACAGATGAGCACTATCCTGCCCCAGGAAAGTATCGAGTTCAGCAAAAAAATGCACACGCTGGGAGCAAACTATGTGGAGGCACCGGTTCTGGGCAGCATTCCGGAAGCTCAGGCGGGCAACCTCTTTGTGTTCGTCTCAGGCGACGTGGAGCAATACCGACGGCTGCTCTCCATCTTTGAGAGTTTCGCAAAACAGGTCCTTTACGTTGGCGAGATGGGCAAGGCAGCCACCCTAAAGCTGGCGTTCAATCAGTTGATTGCAAGCCATATGGTGGCGTTTTCGGTGAGTTTTGGGATGCTGAGGCGTGCGGGCGTAGATACGGATCTGTTCATGCGTATCTTGCGTGAGAGTGCACTGTATGCTCCAACATTTGACAAAAAACTTCCCCGGGTTCTGGAGCGCAATTTTGGCAACCCGAACTTTCCCGTACGGTTAATGTTAAAAGACGTTCGCCTGATTCTGAAGGAGGTGAAGGCCAGGGGGATGGCTTCTGCATCGGTAGAGGCGCTGGAAAAGCTATTTGCAGATGCCGCCTCACGCAGTTATGCTGATGGCGATTATTCTGCCGTGTATCAGACCATTGACCCCGAATGAGAGGAAACCGTGGTCCGCATACACGTGCCCGGCTGGAAAACCCTGACGCTTAAACATTTGGTTCTGGATTTTAACGGGACACTTGCTGTTGATGGCCATCTGGTTTCCGGTGTGAGTACACGCATCCGCGAACTCGCAGAACGGCTTGACGTTCACGTAATAACGGCCGACACCTTTGGTAAGGCTGATAAAGAACTGACGGATTTACCCGTGAGGTTGCGTATTCTGGAGCCGGTACGGCAGGATCGGGCCAAGCTGGATTTTGTGGAAAGTTTAGGCTGGAAAGGAGTAGTAGCCATCGGAAACGGCCGGAACGATAGCCTGATGCTTAAACGTGCTGTGCTGGGGATTGCTGTGCTCCAGAAGGAAGGCACGGCAGCTGAAACATTGCTGTCGGCCGATCTTGTGGTTCCGGATGTCAATGATGCGCTGGATCTGTTGCGTTTCCCGTTGCGTCTGGTGGCAACTTTGCGGAGATAAATAAGGGCCATTCCGCCGCGCACATGCGCGTGCCGGCACGATGCCGGTGCGCTTTGAATGGAAGCCGGGGGAAGAATTTGGGGATCCTTCAAAAAAATCTTGCAATTGAGGCGGCTGTCCCATATATTTGCATCCAAAATTTTTGGGAGATACGGAAAGTGAACATTATGAAGCAGCATCACCACCATCATCATCATCATTCAGCTACAGGGAGTTCTCACCTGTAGCCTGGTGGGATGCGCTTCAAAATAAACTTTCCCCGGGTCCTGCAGGTGAGAGCTCAAGAGGGCCCGGGGATTTTTTTTATTCCCTGCCTTCTGTGAGCTCTTCGGTATTCTTTCCGCTGCCCGGGCGAAATGTTGGGAAAAATCGGTGTGCAAATGATTACGGAGCGAAAGGTCTCTTGGATCCAAAGGGCGCGCCAAATCGGGTGGCAAATTTCTGCCGAAATAAGGGAGGTTTGGGATGAAATTGAAGCTGGGATTGCCGAAAGGAAGTCTGCAGGAAAGTACTCTGGAACTGATGCGGATGGCCGGGTACCGGTTTTATGTAAACGGCCGGAGTTATTTTCTGACATGCGATGATCCTACCATCGACGCCGTGCTGCTCCGGGCTCAGGAAATGGCCCGCTATGTGGAACAGGGCATTCTGGATGCTGGACTTACCGGAAAAGATTGGATTGAGGAAAATGATGCAGAGGTCCTGGAAATCTGTGAACTGGTTTACGCCAAAAGCAGCCTATCCCCGGTGCGCTGGGTGCTGGCTGTTCCTGAAGATTCTCCAATCCAATCTGTGTATGATCTGGAAGGAAAGCGCATTGCTACAGAAGCGGTGAATCTAACGCGGAAATATCTACAAAAACACGGTGTAAATGCAGTGGTAGAATTTTCCTGGGGAGCCACCGAAGTAAAAGCACCTGCGCTGGCAGACGCTATTGTGGAACTGACGGAGACCGGATCATCGTTGCGGGCCAATCATCTTCGTGTTGTGGATGTGGTGTTGGAATCAACCACCCGGTTCATAGCCAACCGGAAAAGTTATGAGGATCCGGAGAAAAGAAAAAAAATCAACAATATGGCTTTGCTGCTTCAGGGTGCGATGAATGCCCGGGAAAAGGTGGGACTGAAATTCAACATTCCTTCCCAAAAGGTAGAAGAGCTGCGGAATTTTTTGCCTGCGATGAAGCAACCCACAGTCTCACCTTTGCTTAATTCGGATTGGGTGGCGCTTGAAGTGATTGTGAATGAAAATGTGGTGCGGGAGATCATCCCGCTGCTCAAAAAACACGGAGCGACGGACATTATTGAATACCCGTTGAAAAAGGTGATTTACTGAAGGGAAAGAAGATGATCCGCCTGTTTCAGTCTGTAGCCGATTATCAGTCCTGTTTACAATCGCAAAGACAGGAAGACGAGCAGCTTCGCCAGGTTGTGGCCAGTATTCTGCAAAAAGTGCGGCGGGACGGAGACGCGGCTCTTTCCCTGTTTTCTCGGGAATTTGACGGTGTTTCGCGCCCGCAATTGCAGATAACCTCGAAAGAACGCAGGGAGGCCCTCGGCGTGCTGGAAGAGATCCGTTCGCTTCTGGAAGAGGCGGCCCAGAATATCCGGCAGTTTCATGAAATGGAGAAAAAGCAGCTGAGCTCCTGGCGTTCTGGCGATCATCGGAATTTTGTGGGCCAGTACTGGACGCCGCTCCGCCGGGTGGGGGTGTATGTGCCGGGGGGAAAAGCGGCCTACCCTTCCTCCGTACTGATGAATGTGATTCCGGCCCAGGTGGCCGGCGTCCGTGAGATCTGCCTTGTGACGCCACCACA
>MTOL01000293.1 GCA_002011685.1 Deferribacteres bacterium JdFR-76 | reverse complement strand
ATGGCGGCGGCTGCAAAACGTCTGAGCCAGGTTGTTCTGGAACTGGGAGGAAACGACGCGGCCATCGTGCGGAAAGATGCGGATCTGGATTACACGACCAGCGGGCTTCTGTGGGCAAGTTTCAGTAACTGTGGCCAGAACTGCAATGGGGCAGAGAGGATTTACGTACACGAACAGGTGCTTCCGGAGTTTCTGGATCTTTTCCTTCAGAAAATCGATAAACTCCGCATCGGTCCCGGACTGCACGAAGAAACGGACCTTGGACCGCTGGCTACGCCGCACCAGCGGGAAAAGATAGAGAAACTGGTGGAAAAGGCTATCAAGCGGGGCGCGCAATTGCTTTGCGGTGGGGAACGGCCAGCGGGGTTTTCCGGCTATTTTTACCGGCCTACCGTACTCCTCTGGAAAAATATCCAGGAAGAACCGGAAGGTGAGGAAATCTTCGGTCCCGTCGCCTGCGTGGTACCGGTCCGAAATGATGAAGAGGCTGTTCGCGCAGCCAACCGTTCGCGCTACGGTTTAACGGCTTCTATCTGGACGCGCAATACGGCGGAGGCCCGGAAAATGGCCCGAAAACTTCGGACGGGAACGGTTCTGATCAACGATATGGTGACGTCTTTCGGATTTCCGGAAGCGGGATGGACCGGGCAGAAGGAAAGTGGAATTGGATGGGTCCACGGAGAAAAAGGATTCGACGAAATGGTAGTTATCAAATTTGTGACTGAAGAACCGCAAGCCCGAACGCAAAAATTTTGGTGGTTTCCTTATTCGGAGCAGGTTCGGACAGGGATGGAGAGGGCCATCCGTTTCCTTTACAGTCCAAACCTGTGGGAACGCGTGGCGGCCCTTCCGGGCACGGTTCGCAATTTTGCGCCTTACCTGCTGTTCAATTCCAGAAAAAGGGAAAAACTATGAGAAAAAGCT
This sequence comes from Deferribacteres bacterium JdFR-76, assembly GCA_002011685.1. Classification (GTDB taxonomy): domain Bacteria; phylum Zhuqueibacterota; class JdFR-76; order JdFR-76; family JdFR-76; genus JdFR-76. Next base: position 8,756 of record MTOL01000293.1, on the reverse strand, counting down.
TCCGGGAGGGCCGATTTCAGATGTGGCGGCAGAGCCACAAAAACCGCCGTTCCATCAGAAAAAACCGGAAGGTATGATGGGATGAATGGGGCATCCATATCGGGAACGATCCGTTCACATTGTTTGAGAGGAAAAGGTTCGGAGCAAATTGCGCAGATGCCATGTGACAATTTTTGCTTTTCAATTACGGAAAACAAATATAGTTGCATTTAAATGGCACCTGCGATACAATTGTTTTTGCCTGAAGAAAAATGAAGAAATTGCAAAAACAGGCAAATTTCTTGACAATTAAAAGCCGTGGTTGTAATTTCTTACAGCAACAATATTCGGATTGGATACAGCGTGTTCCAAATCAGCGGCCTGCCAAAAAAGCTGCACCTATTTTCCTGTCCAGCCAGAGAGGATATTTTATCATCCGGAATCTGCTTCTTGCATACATGGGAAGAGGGATGGTCAGATGAACTGAGGAGGAAGAGATGTTAATCACAAGAGAGGAAGCGCTGGAGTACCACAGCAAAGGGCGCCGTGGGAAAATTGAGGTGGTAGCCACCAAGCCCTGTGTGACTCAGAGAGACCTGTCTCTGGCGTATACACCGGGCGTGGCGGAGCCGTGCAAGGAAATTTACAAAGATCCGGATGCGGCGTTCAAGTACACGGCCCGGGGAAATTTGGTGGCTGTGGTTAGCAATGGCACGGCCGTTTTGGGCCTCGGAAATATCGGGGCTCTGGCCGGGAAGCCGGTCATGGAAGGAAAAGGGGTTCTTTTCAAACGATTTGCTGACATCGACGTGTTTGATCTGGAAATCGATTCGGAAGATCCGGATGATGTGATCCGCGTCTGCAAGTTGCTGGAGCCAACATTCGGGGGGATCAACCTGGAAGATATTAAGGCACCGGAATGCTTTTACATTGAAGAGACACTGAGACGGGAATTGAATATTCCGGTATTTCATGACGATCAGCATGGGACGGCCATCATTTCGGGAGCTGGATTGCTGAATGCCCTCGAGCTGACCGGTAAAAAGATCGACGAGATCAAAGTGGTCTTTAACGGTGCTGGGGCCTCTGGAATTGCCTGTGCCCGCTATTACGTGTCGCTTGGGGTAAAAAAGGAAAACATAATTCTCTGTGATAGCAAGGGGGTTGTATACAAAGGCCGAAAAGAGGGGATGAATCCTTACAAGGAAGAATTTGCAGCCGAAACCGACGCCCGGACGCTGGCAGATGCCCTCAAAGGAGCCGATGTGTTCGTTGGGTTGTCCATAGGCGGCTGCGTGACCAAGGAGATGATCCGTTCCATGAACGATTATCCCATTGTTTTTGCCATGGCCAATCCCGATCCGGAAATCACGTACGAAGATGCGAAAGCGGCTCGGGACGACATCATCATGGCAACCGGACGTTCCGATTATCCGAATCAGGTCAATAATGTGCTCGGGTTTCCGTTTATTTTCCGCGGTGCGCTGGATGTAGGTGCCCGTACCATCAATGAGGAGATGAAATTGGCCGCAACCCGGGCTCTGGCCGATCTGGCCAAGCAAGATGTGCCCGATTCGGTCATCAAGGCATACGGCAACCAGCCGCTCACGTTNGGTCCGGATTATATCATCCCCAAGCCGCTGGATCCGCGTGTGCTGCTGTGGGAAGCACCGGCAGTGGCCAAGGCCGCCATGGAAACGGGGGTAGCGCGCTATCATATTGATCTGGATGAGTACCGCGAGCAGCTGGAAGCCAAACTGGGGCGCTCCCGAGAAATTATGCGGGTCATTATCAACAAAGCAAAGGCCGAACCCAAACGGATCGTTTATCCGGAAGGTGAAGAGGATAAGATCCTCCGGGCNAGCCAGATTGTTATCGAAGAGGGAATAGCCCGTCCCATTCTGATCGGCGATCCGAAGGTGATCGAAGAAAAGCGCCAGAAGCTGCACCTGGAGCTGAAAGGGGTGGAAGTTGTCAACCCTGCCTCCTTTCCGAAACTGGAAGAATACATCCAGGAGCTGTACGAGCTGCGGCAGCGCCGGGGAGTGACCCTGGTGGAGGCACGCAAGCTGATCATGAACCCGAACTATTTCGGCGCCATGATGGTGCGCAAAGGGGATGCGGACGGAATGGTTTCAGGGCTGACCGGTCACTATCCGGACACCATCCGGCCGGCATTGCAAGTGGTTCGTATGCGGCCCGATATCAGCCGGGTGTCGGGATTGTACATCATCATCACCAAAGATAATGTGTACTTCTTTGCCGACACGACGGTGAATATTGAGCCCACAGCGGAAGAGCTGGCAGAAATTGCCATCTGCACCGCGGAAGTGGCCAAAAGCTTCGGCATCGAACCACGCATCGCCATGCTGTCCTTTTCCAATTTTGGCAGTACACGACACCCGCTGTCTGAGAAAGTACGCCGGGCCGTAGAAATTGTGCGTGAAAAGGCACCGGATCTGATTATCGATGGCGAAATGCAGGCTGACACCGCCGTGGTGCCCGAGATTATTGAGGAAACCTATCCATTCAGTCGCCTTAAAGGTGGAGCCAACGTGCTCATTTTCCCGAACCTGGAAGCAGGCAACATCGCCTATAAATTGATGCAGCGCATCGGCAATGCCGAAGCTATCGGGCCCATTTTGATGGGGATGCAGAAACCGGTCCATGTCCTCCAGCGCGGCGATGATGTGAATCACATCGTGAACATGACGGCTATCGCCGTGATGGATGCTCAAGCACAGAAGAAATGATTTCAGAACAGGGGCATCTGGAATAATATGCCAGATGCCCTTTTTATCTCATAAGGGGGACCGGCAGGATTCAGGGTGGGTTGATTGCCAAAGGAGGTGAACAAGATGAAAAGAATTCTCGTCGTAGAAGACGAGGAAAGTTTGCGGCTCCTCTACCAGCAGGAATTGAGCGAAGAGGGATATGAAGTTATAACCGTGGAATCTGGTGAAGAGGCCATCAAGAAACTGGAAGAAGACAATATCGATCTGGTGGTCCTGGATATCCGCCTGACCGGGATGAATGGCCTGGAAGCGCTGGAAGAGATGCTCCTCAAAAACCGCAACCTGAAGGTTGTAATCAACACCGCATATGCCAATTACAAAGATGATTTCAGTTCCTGGCTGGCGGATGCCTATCTGATCAAGTCATCCGATCTGTCTGAACTGAAGCAAACGATCCGTGGGTTACTGGAACAGTAGGGGTCAACATGAACATTGGAATTGTTAAAGAAGAGCACACGTTTGAAGGCCGAGTGGCCATTACACCGGCCAACGCGAAGGCGCTGATTCAGGCGGGGCACCGCGTATTTGTGGAAGCGGGAGCCGGCTTAATTAGTCGGTTCAGTGACGAAGATTACCGGAGTGTGGGGGCCGAGGTGGTTTATACCCAAGATGAAGTATTCGGCCGGGCGGATCTGGTTTGCAAGGTCGCGCCGCCCTCGGCCAAACAGTACGAAATGATGCGGCACGAACAGATCGTAATGTGTCCTTTTCATCTGGCGGTGGCCCGCAAAAACTGGGTGGAGATGTTGATTGCCAAGAAAGTTACCGCCATCGGCATGGAGATTATCGAAGAAGACGATGGAAGTCTGCCGGTGGTGATTCCCATGAGCGAAATTGCCGGCCAGTTGTCGATCCAGGTGGCGTCGCAGTACTTGCAGAGCCAGTACGGTGGGCGGGGAATTTTGCTGGGTGGGCTTCCGGGTGTGCCGCCCGCCATTGTGGTTATCCTGGGAGCGGGCGTCGTGGGAACCTCGGCTGCGGTAGCTGCTACCAGCCTGGGAGCGCAAGTTATCCTGCTGGATCACAATATCAACCGGCTGCGGCATTTAAGGCACATGCTGCACCGGCGCGTTACAACCGCCATTTCCAACGAATATAACATCGAGAAGGCGGTTAAATTTGCCGATGTTTTGATCGGTGCGGTGCTGGTTCCGGGCGAACGGGCGCCCGTACTTGTGACCCGGGAAATGGTGAAAACCATGCGGCCCAAATCCCTCATCATTGATGTATCAATAGATCAGGGCGGCTGTGTGGAAACCTCGCGGCCCACAACAGTACTGGATCCCATCTTTATCGAAGAAAACGTCATCCATTACTGTGTACCCAATATGCCCACCAAAGTAGCCCGGACGGCCACGTACGCACTCAGCAATGCCACATTGCCGTATATCCGTCAGATAGCAGATCTGGGGATTCACGAAGCGATGCGCCGGAACCGGGCCATTGCCCGGGGAACTTACACTTACCGCGGGTACTGTTTGCGGTCTCATCTGGCTGAAGGATTTGGTGTACCATATCGGGATGTCAGAGAATTGCTGAAAGATCACGAATAGGATGATTGAGGGTAGCGATGAGATGGATTGAGCAGTACCGGAGCAAGATTGTTTCAGCCGAAGAAGCAGTTCAGGTGATTAAAAGCGGAGACCGTGTTTATATTTCGGGGAATGCTGCTTCTCCGTATGTGCTGATCAATGCTCTGGCAGCGCGGAAGGATGAACTGGAAGATGTGGAAGTAGTACATGTTCTGCTGCTGGGGGAAGATCCTCTATCTGCACCGGGCATGGAAGGCCATTTTAGACACCGGTCCCTGTTCGTTGGCCCGGCGGACCGAAAGGCAGTGAATGAAGGACGTGCAGACTACGTTCCCATTTTTCTCTATGAAATTCCCAAGCTATTTTTTTCGGGACAACTGCCCATCGATGTAGCTATTATCCATACATCACCGCCAGATGAACATGGCTTTCTCTCCTTTGGGGTCGAAACCCTGGCTACAAAAGCGGCGGTGGAAAGCGCCCGAAAGGTTATTGCCCAGGTAAATGAAAAAATGCCGCGGGTGCTGGGCGACTCTTTCGTTCATGTATCCCGCGTTGACAAAATTGTGGAAGTCTCGGAAGATCTGCCCGAACTGGAAATGGACGAATTCACGGAGGTGGAACGGAAGATCGGGCAGTATATTGCAGAACAGATCGAAGATGGCTCAACCCTTCAGCTGGGGATTGGCGGAATACCCAGCGCTACATTATTCTACCTCCGGGATAAACGCGATCTGGGCATTCACACGGAGATGATTTCCGACGGCATGATGCATGCCATCGAGGAAGGCATCATTACCGGAGCACGGAAAACACTGCACAAAGGGAAAGTTGTGGGCACATTTATTTTGGGTTCAAAAGAGCTGTACGAATACGTGGACAATAACCCGATTTTTGAATGCCATCCGTGCGATTACACCAACGATCCTTTTATCATCGCTCAAAATGAAAAGATGGTGGCCATTAATTCGGCCATCGAAGTGGATCTTACCGGCCAGGTATGCTCCGATTCCATAGGATACCGGATCTATTCCGGTTTTGGCGGCCAGGTAGATTTCATCCGGGGAGCCGCACGTGCAAAAGGGGGAAAGCCGATCATTGCCATGCCATCCACAGCAAAAAATGGCACCGTGTCCAAGATTGTCCCTCACCTGAAAGAGGGGGCCGGTGTGGTGACCAGCCGTGGAGATGTGCATTATGTGATCACAGAATATGGGGTTGCGTACCTGCATGGCAAGAGTTTGCGAGAACGGGCGGAAGCCCTGATTAACATCGCGCATCCAAAATTCCGTGAGGAACTGGAACGTTTTGCCAAGGAAAAGAAGATATTGTGAATCAAGGGGGGCACAGAGCCCGATTTGCTGAAAACTTCAATGAACAGACGTAGCGGATGGTTCTTTGGCCCGCGCGAAATGTGTCGACTTTAGACTTTCTTTGGGGGAATTTTGCTCATCGCTCTTTCGCTCATCGCAAGGATTGTGAGGGATGGGTTCACTCCCGGATTGGCCGATACCGCCGAGCCGTCGCAGATGTAAATGTTTTTATAGCCAAAAAGCCGCTGATCACGGTCTATGACACCTTCTCCAGGATGAGCGCCCATTACTGCACCGCCCAGAAGGTGAGCAGTCGTCGGTATTCCCAGCAGCGTATCTGATAGGAGGGTCATTGGCTTTCCGTTTACCAGCTTTGCGTACCGGCGGGCCAGGTCTTCCACTTCCGGCATAAATGGGGTCGGGGCTTCACCTTCGTCAATGGAACTCCGGACCCCCATGTGGCCAAGACGTAACCGGAGGCGGGTATCAATTGTGCGCATAAAGAGCAGAATCTGGGTGGAACGTGCCCAATCTTTTACAAAATAGACCCGGGCCGCCCGTATGGGATGGAGAAAAATGTCTTTCGCTGCACCGAGAACCCGCGCAATCAGCCGGGGATTTTGCACCAAAGGAGACATCAGCAGCCTCCAAAAGCCAGAGCCTGATGGATAGCGCACAGGTTCGACATGGGAGTATTCGTCCGTTTGAAGAATCGAACCAATTGCGATGCCTCTGGAAAAGTCTTTTGTCCGGTCGAATGTCATCACACCCACCAGGTGCTCCGAATTGGTGCGGACACTCCGCCCGATTCTGGAAGAAATTCGCGGCATGGTGGACCGCCGTAGCCGCAACAGAAGGGGAACCGTTCCCAGGACACCACCGGCCAGAATAACACCGTGGCAGCGGTACTCTCCCTTTCGGCCGCTTTTGGTGATCGAATCTCTCCAGCGGACCATATACCCTTTTTCACCTTCGTTCCCAAGTGGAAGGATCTCATTCACTTGGCAGCGCTCCTGAATGGATGCTCCGAGTTTTTCTGCAAGATACAGATAGTTTTTGTCCAGTGAGTTTTTGGCATTAAAACGGCAGCCAACCATGCAGCCACCGCAAAAATTGCAACCTGTTCTTGCCGGTCCGTTTCCACCAAAATAGGGATCCGCTGCTGTGACATCGGGGGTGCCAAAATAGATGCCCACCGGCGTGGGAGCAAAACTATCTTCCCTCCCTAGCTGCATGGCCAGTTTCTGAAGCGCCAGATCACCAATTTCCAGACGGGGGTTGGCGGTTACGCCCATCATGCGCTTTGCCTGACTGTAAAAAGGGGCCAGTTCCTGTCGCCAGTCTCCAAGATGTTTCCAGGATGGGGAGCGGAAGAATTCATCGGGCGGATCGGCGAGAACGTTGGCGTATACCAGGGAACCGCCGCCTACACCCGTACCAGAGAGCACCAGCAAGTGACGGAGCAACGTAATTCTGAAAAACCCGTACAATCCAAGCGCAGGAAGCCAGAGCCAGCGGCGCAAATTCCAGTTGGTTTTGGGAAAATCGTCGGCACGAAAGCGGAGTCCTTTTTCCAGAACCAGGACCCGGTAGCCTTTTTCGCTGAGGCGGAGCGCTGCAACCGATCCACCAAATCCCGAACCGATTACGATAAAATCATAATATTCAGGAGCAGTACCCATGGCTTGTTTCCTTTTTGGTGAAAAAGTGCAGAAATCCTCCAAAGAAGGCAAGTATTTTTTGAATTTTCCTGGATAAACAGGGGAGGGCCGCCCGCGCCCAATACAAGGCAAATATTTTGTGGAAAGCGGATCGGCTTTTGGAAGTGTTTTTTTCACTTTCCCGAACATCGTATCAGGTAATTCAGGAAAAAATGCCGCAGGGAACTCCTTGTTTTTCTTATCGTTAAATCATTTCGCGAAACAGAAGGGGGTGAGACTGTGAAGGAAGAGGTCATGAAAAAGAACCAGAAGGAANCGGTTTACCGGCTGGCTGATCTGAAGGGCATAATGCCGACCCTATTCGGTATCCGGTCTGGGGTGGAAGGGCTTGATTCTCTGTTCTATACCACCGAATTTGATGGAGAGAAAGTAACCACACGCCCGCTGGGGGGCTATCCTGCGCGGGGGGTGCTACAAATCACCGGCACTCCTGATACGGGAAAAAGCCTGATGGCCGAACAGTTTCTGGTCCAGCAGGCTTCCATGGGATATCCGGTTTGTCTGGTCACTACAGAGCAGTCGGCTGCTTTTTCGGCTCTGGGACTAAAACAGCGGGCCATGGCCATGGGAATTCCCTTTGAAAAGATCGAGAANAACATCGTGATTATCGATGCGGCGTNTCAAACCCTCTTCCGTGAAGATTTACCCTCCCTTTTGGAAGCCATGGCAAAAGCTATTCAGACGTATGGAATCAAATCTACCGTGATCGATTCTGTTACCGGTCTTTATGAGTCCCGTGAAATGCTGGCGCGGCAAACGGTACGGCAAATTTACCATTTTCTGAAAAAGTGGAACCAGACAGCGCTATTAATTTCCCAGAAACGCAGTGGCCATGAGGAATTAACCTCCGAGGCAGCAGGTGGATATGCCGTGGCCCACATCGTGGATGGAACCCTTGTTGTTTCCAAAAAGGAAATCCTCCGCAACAGCGAGGTTTCTCTTTATAAAAAGCCGCTGGGCGAAACAGTACGCCTGTTTCGCATTGATGGCTGCCGTTTGTGCGGCCACGATTCATCCGTTCATCTGTTCGAAATCGACCGGAATGGTCTGGTAAAGGTCGGTCCCAGTCTTCAGGAACTGGTTCAGCAGAAATGAAAAAGGGAGGTGGAAGGATGCAGGTAGTGCGTGAGGTGGAAAANTCTCCTGAAATGAAGACCGATGCTATCGCCATGCGGATCTTTCTGAAATCACTCGATCTAATCGGGGGACCAAGAAAATTATTTGACTACCGCAATCTAACTTGGCTACCTTCTCTTATGGAAGCCGCCTACATTATGGCCTTGTTCCAGTTCATGAACAAAACCTCACAGCAGATTGCCGAAGAATTGGGATTGAGCAGCCAGACGGTGCGGAATGTGCTCAACGCAAATGTGGAAGAAGTGCAGAAACGCCTGGAGCGTCCGGAAGAGATCGAAG
>MTOL01000495.1 GCA_002011685.1 Deferribacteres bacterium JdFR-76 | reverse complement strand
GGGCTGGCTGCCGGGTGCCCCGCCCCCAAAAACGGATGCAAAGGACTTGACGGGAATAAACGGTGCAATGTCCAGGCGCGTGTAGCTGGCTGTGCCTTCCAGTTTAGGGAAAAAGTTTGTCCGGGCCTGCCCGAGCCGTGCGCTGGCCATTTCAAGGCGTGCCCGGGCGGCTTTCATCTGCGGGCTGCGAGCCAGCGCCATGCGGATGCTCTCCTGGAGCGTGAGCCGTAAAACACGCCGGTTCTCCCGTTTCTCCGGCGAAAAGGCTTCCTGGTTTTGTGCCATTCCCGAAGAAAAAGCAGGAAGCAGCATGAACCCCGCAAGCGCAATCCCTGCCATGTATCTTCTGACCCTCATAACTCCCTCATCTATTTGTTTTTTAAGGGATTCCTGCGCCAGAACCACCACTGCAATCCGCTCTGCCAGAGGAGAATTCCCTGCTCGGTAAACTTTTCCCCGAACAGAAACTTGTCTTTCGCGAAAATGTGGTGCCCTTTCGCTTCCACGAACAGTTCAAAGGGCCCCCAGACATTCCAGGCGAGCCTCACACCTGCATGGATCCCAAAACTCATCTTTTGCAGCTTTTCGCCCTCAAAAAGAAATGGATCGCTCCCCCAGCTGTTTTCCGAAAATCGCCAGAAATAGATACCGGCCCCAAAAGGGATCCCGATCTGGAGCCTTGAGAACACAAACCGCACTTCATTGGTAAACAGCCAGGCAGGCAATTCAAACGCCGGCTTCCACAGCCGGTTGGGCCTGTACTCCTCTTTGAAGGGCAGCGCCATCCATAAAAATGAGGAACGGATTGCATAATGGCGGCTTACTTCCACCGAGATACCCATTTCGGCCCCGGCACCAGGCAGCAGCATTTCAGGCATACTGGTACCCGTGTAGTAGGTGCCACTCACAGAACGTCCAACAGCCGGCCCTACAAACACACCAAACCGTTCGCCGGGCACCTGTGCCAACAAAACAGCGGGAAANAAAACGAAAACCGCAACCGTCAAAATGCGTTTCATGGGCCAGTTACTCCTTCTTCCAGACCGGGTTCTGCTTCCAGCCCCTTGAGAACAATGGTCAGAAAATTGTCGATGAGCCGTTTGNGCGACAGACTGGGGTCCAGGACAAAAGGCGGGGTAAAAAGACTGCGCAACAGCGAGAGCAAGAGCACCGCCACCGAATGCGGGTCCATCTTCTTAAAACAGCGGGTTTCAATTCCCTCCTGGAGAATCTCGCGCAGCATATTCAGCTGCACGTTGTAAAATTCCCGGATTCCCTTGTCCACCAGTGGCTGCAGCGTGTAAATATTTTCGATGGTGAGATTCTGATTCTTGATCCGGCGGAAGATCTCTTCAAAATGAATCTTCAGAAAAATTGCCAGTTTTTCCGAAGGTGAGTTCACCCTGGCCAGAGCCCTCCTTGTCTTCTCGGCGATCCGGTCTGCCTCCAGCTGCAAAACCTGCAAAAAAATTTCCTCTTTACTACGAAAATAATGGTAAATGGTTGCCTTCCCGATCCCGAGAAACCGGGCGATGTCATCCACGGAGGTCTTCAGATAGCCGAACTGCCGGAACAGTCGGGACGCCGCCTCAATAATTTGATCTTTTCTAGAAATTTCGCTCGCCATAATAGACGTTTCGACCAAATCCGTTTTTTGGTCGAATATATAATACCCCCCGACAGAATGCAACTTTTTGTGGAGTGCTTTCAAAATTTTAACAATTGCGCCAATCCTTTTCCCAGGAGACGCACACAGAAACGGGAAGCTCAGCCCGCAGATACGGTCAGGACATGGACGGGTTTTGTTGTGCAGTCAGTTAGAGCGTTGGAGCCCGGAGGTTAGTTTTATTTTGTTTCGTAGGTGGTAATGGGCCGCCAATCTGGCGCCGGCGGCGATTCAAGATAATCCATGCAGCGTTTGATGTAGAGTTTTGCAGGACCATCGTCGGGAAAGTGATTCAGAATCTGGCTCATTTCTCGCAGGCAGGTGTACCAGCGCTGTTCGTAATAGGCCATCAATCCGCGCTGATAGGCTTCTACCAGCCATTTTCGCACTTCCGGGTCCACATCATCNACTCCAAGCAGTTCATAAATACGGATGGGCTGTTCTTTGCCTTTCACGCGGACCACATCCAGCTCCCGCACAATGGCGCATTTTCCGGTCGCTTGCAGCGTGTCCTCCGAAATGATAATATTTGTCCCGTAGAACTTGTTCAGCCCTTCCAGCCTTGCTCCCAGGTTCACCGCATCACCGATCACTGTGTAATCAAAAAGCTGGCGGGAACCCAGATTGCCCACAACCATTTCACCGGTGTGAACCCCAATGCCAATGTTAAAATATTCGCCATCGCTTTTTTCGTAACGTTTCCGCAACTCGTGCAATTTTTTCATCATCGCCACGGCTGCCCGGCAGGCTTTCTCGGCGTGATTTTCAAAGTAGAATGGTGCTCCGAATACGGCCATGATCTCATCGCCAACGTATTTGTCCAGGGTACCGTCGTGCTGCAGAATAACATCTGTCATTTCCGTCAAATATTCGGAAAGGCGATGGACCACCTCTTCCGCACTGTATTTCTCCGAAAAATTGGTAAACTGACGGATATCTGAAAAGAGGACGGTGAGCACCTTCCGTTCGCCGCCAAACCGCGGGTACTGTTCCGTTTCCAGCATCTTTTCAACCACATTTTCCGACACGTATTTGGCGAAAATTTTCCGGTAGCGGACCTTTTCCCGCTGTTCCGTAAGATACAGGTAGGCGGTATTGCCAAGATAGCTGAACAGCAGCACCAGCGGCGGCTCCAGGTAGGAAAAGATGAATCCGTAACGGGCAAAGGTGAACAGGCTGACGGCGAAAAACAGCAGAAACAGAAAAAACACCATTAGGGCCGCTTTAAGCGGCTTGAAGCGCAAAACGAGAAATCCAACGAGTCCGGCAAGAAATACGACCAGCAGCAGGTCCATCCAGATGGGTGTGTAACGCAAGAATGTGCCATACACCAGGGTACGGAGTGCATTTAGGTGGGCCTCCACGCCCGGCATTTTCTGGCGCAGTCCGCGGTAATGGAAGAAAGGCGTAAATTTGGTATCCTGCAGCTCCTCTGCAGAGGCTCCGATAAAGACAATTTTTCCACGAAAAGTCCCCCATAGTTTGTGCATCTCGAAGATGTCGGTATCCTCTTCCCCAAGGTCAAACTCAAAATCGTCCAGAATATTGGCAAAGGAATAGGTTGGGAACGTACGGGCTGGTCCGGCATAGTTAATGAAAAAAGTCTCCGGGCCCGCCTTTGGAACCCGCAGATCCCCCACGGCAAAATAATCCCCTTCATCGCGGATTTCTGAGTCATCCAGCCCGGCGATTCGGCGCAAAACCTCTCCCGCCAGCGAGTAGTAACGCTGTCCATTTAGCTCCTTGTACAGATAATAGCGGCGAAGAAACCCGTCCGTATCTTCCACAATATTGACCAGGGCCCACGGCAAATCTTTCTGAAACTGCTTGCGGGCCAACAAAACCGGAATGGGCGGAATCACGTACTGATTCAGGGTGCGGTTTGCCCCAAATTCGGTAACCAGCTTTCCGGCGAAGATGACATTGCCTGCCTCCAGAGCCGCCCGCGTCAGTTCCTCATCCTGGCTCGGGTCCTGCAGATAAGGTTCTGTAAACTCCAGATCGAAGACGATAAGGCCGGCGCCCGCCTCTGCCAGGTTGCGAATGCATTTGGCATAATAGGACCGCGGGTAGGGCCACCGCTGGGGCAGGGTGTTAAATGTCTGATCATCTATGGTGACCAGCACCAGAGAACTGTCCATTTCACTAACCGGACCGCGAACCCGGAAGTGGAGATCCAGTATTTTCAGTTCCAGGTTCTGCAGAAAGGACAGGTGCGAAAAAAAACTGGCCAGCAGAATGGCTGCCAGGCTAACTCCCACCACCAGCGCTGATTTCAGTGTTTTAGCACGCAAGGTCAAGGTCCGCTCGTTTTCCAGTTTCTTTGATCCTCTCACCTTTTGCCGGGAACAACACCGCCGCCAGACCGGCTGCCTAACAACAGGCTGGTTCCCTATTTAGCCAGCAAACCGCGAAGAAAAACTGCTTCCCCACCGTTCTGAGCCTTCCCGGGAAGGGAGGGTTTTGCCGGCTCCTCCCCATCGGCTGTTTCCCGGACAAAAATGTCTCCCTGTTCAGCTATCTCAACCAGGTTCATCGTTGAATGGGCACTGCACAAATCCGGGATTTATTTTCTCCATTGCGAGTGCTACTTCAAATATAAGCAAAAGATTAACAAGATCCAAAGCAACTTTTTCCAACAGGGCTCCTTCAACACACAGATAGCACGCATTAGGTCTATTTTCTCTCCTGTCGCCATACGGCCAGCTGCGGCATCCCATTCGGTTGTTCTGCGGCGCGTACCGGGGATCTTCCAAAATAAAAAAGCCGTCCCGCAATCCGGGACGGCCTCGCTTTGCACCTGCAAAAAGGTCAAAGCCGCACTTCGTAGCGCAACCGGATCATATAGTCCTTGTAAGAGGGATTGGCGACGAAATTGCCGGATGTGGAATCATAATAACCGCCGTTTTCGCGGTAGTCGATCCAGCTAAAATCGAACACCAGCTGATGAGAACGCCAGAAGCGGTAGCGGATTCCCATATCCAGTTCATTTTTTTTGTAGTCGATGACCACCCGGCCGATAAAGTTGGCTGCACTGCTGGAGGTCCCGCCGGCTGCGTCGAACTGCCGGAAGCCGGCGTAGGCTTCGAGGCGCTGGTCAGGCCGCATGTAGGAACCCCGTAATTCCAGCACGCTGAAGCGGAACGTATTCCAGCCACCCAGGTAAGAGTTGCGGTTTCCTGCGTAGCGGAGTAAGGTCGTCCATTTTTGGCCGAATCGGGAGCGCAGTGTGAGGGTCCGGATCCGGTTATCGATGCCGATGGGAATAAACCCGGACGGCCGCGTAGAGCCATACGCATCTTCTTTGTTCATGGCGGTTATTCCCAGCGTCAGGGTATGCCGGGCCCCCGCCAGCCAGAAATCGTAACTGGCACTGGAAGTCCATTCGGTGGTGGTGTTTCTTTCACGCGGATCACCCGGAACAGGAGATGAACCGGCCGGCGGCAGTTCCGTTATCCCATTGTTCCGCGTGTAGGAACGGAAATGTACATTGAACGTAGGCAGCCCCTGTCCCGGATAGACGCTGAAACCCAGACGAAGGGTAGTCAGATCCACACTTGGGTTGTTGTCTTTTTCCGAATAGTGATCTTTGTAGGCTTCGTATCCCAGGTTAAGATACAGCCGGTTGTTCCAGAGCCGTACCCGGTCGTTAATAAGCAGGCCGCGGATGTCGGTTTTGAGATAGGTATTCCCCAGCGAGGTGTAGGCCGGACCAATATTTTTGTAACGGATGTACAGTTCGTTACGCAGAAAACGGAGTCGCAGCGACGACGCGTAAGCTACCGAGGCCCCTGTTGTAGGATCCAGTGGAATGGTACTGGTGTTAATAATCAGGTACTTTTCATAACTGGCTGGATCGATGGGAATGTCCGTTTCCATCAATGAATCGATCTCCGCTTTACTCAGCGGCCCGCCGGAGATATCATCGGTCAAAAAACTGATGGCGGTAGACGTTTTCCACTCAAATCGATTGGCGAACAGGGAGATGAAGACATCGGCTCCCAGAACCAGATTGTCTTTCGGGTTGATACCATACCGGATGGAGGAGACATCATCTTTGGCTTTGAGCACATTGAAGGCGAGATGGAAGCCGTGTTCGGTCCCCAGGCGGGCCCGGAGTCCCAGCAGGTTCCGCGTGTACGTTCCCGGACGGTCAATCCGGTAGGCCGCAGGATCGGGATTATTGGGATCGGGCACCGCACTCCCTTCTACTGCCCGGTTTACCTGGCCGCTAACCACGTTCAGGGCAAAATATTTAAGATCCAGCATGGCTTCAATTCCGCGCACACGTTTGCCCCAGAGGATGAGATCCGAAAAACGCGGCGATGTATCGCCGGCATAGAGCCGGAAGATGGGCGTAGCCACCCAGAACAGATAACGGTTGCGCGGTTGGTACCGTCTGTCTTCCAGACTGGTAAAGTAAAACTTTGTGCCGTAGCGCAGAAAACGAACCTGGCCTCTGTACTGCCCCCCAAACTGATGATTTTCCAGTTTGTTGCCACTGTAACGCTCAATTTTTGATTCCACATAAAGCAGGCCCTCCCCTGTGCGGGAGACCTTCAGGCCAGCAAAGCCACCCGCAGCCACCTCGCGAACATAAAAACTCCACTGGATTGGTGGATAGGGTGTCCCGTCCGGTGCGTAGAACTGCAGGCGGATGTGGTGCTGCCCGGAACTTACCCTGGGCGGAACATACGAAATCAGATTGGGTGAGATTTCCGGATCCACCCGGTAGCTGTCCAGATAGAGCTCGGTTCTGGAAAGATCCACACGGGAGGAATCGAAAAAGAGCGATACAGCAATGACCACTTCGTCCGGTGCCAGGGTTTCGCCCTGTTCTGGGCTCAGGATTAGGTAGTCTTCAGCCGTCAGGTTGCCAGAGACACCCACGGGCGTTGCCTGTTCATCGGCAGGAATTCTTTCTGCTGGCGCCTTTGCCTCCTCTGCTGGCCGCAGGTGAATTTCCAGCGGTTCATAATAGGCATTCCTCTCCGGAAGGGTCCAGATCATCTCATCGCGGATAAAAGTCAGGAAATAATAGATGCGCTGCACATGGGCTGGAAAGGCCGGTATCTGNCCCTCAAAACGGTTCCCAGAGGCCTGCAGAATCTGATATGAATAGGAANTTTCCGATTCCGGGCGGTAATAGACCCGCATTTCATCGCCCGGCAAAATACTTCCCTCAATTTCAGCCTCAATCAGGATGGGCTCTCCGGCCGTAGCGAACGACACCGGTGTGTGAATAATCCGGACCTGTGCTCGAACGCCTGGTAAATACAGCCAGAATGCTAGACCGATCACGACGATAGAGCAAAAAATTCCAGTACGTCTCCGCATTTTATTCTTCCTTCTTCTTGGTACGGATTTTCAGGCGCTTGCTTGTTCCTTCCGGTGTGCGGAATTCAATCTCCAGATCGCCAAATTCTTCGCCTTCTTCCTCTTCGCCCCAGGTAGGCCGTTTACTGGGATCAGTTTTCTCTTTCGTGGGCGCCGATTTTCCATCGGAGCGGCCGGTCTCTCCGGCACTCACCAGAACGGACCCGTATTTGTTGATGAGCTCCACCACTCCTTCAATGGCCACAATAAACGTGGTGCCCTGTTCATCCACAATGCCGTAAAACTGGGTACCTTTTACCGCCGCGACCCCAGTGGGTGTTTCCAGTCGGAAAATGCCCCGCTGTTTTTTGATTTTGACAAACACCTCGCCGATCTGCAGGAAAACCCGCTTGGTGATGGATTTTTTCTCGCGTTCTCCCCGGATGGTTACATCTGACCGGGAGCGGATGCGCATCAAGCTTTTATCATCGGTAAAGACGACGGCGGCCAGCGACTCATCCCCTGTGCGAACCTTGTCGCCCGAATTCAGCCGGAGGCCCCGTTTCCCCGAAAACCACTTTTTCTGGCTCAGCCGGAAAATTTCTACTTTCCCTTTGGTTTTAAACAGAAGAGCCACATCCCGAGTATCAGCACCGTAGGCGGCGATGGCCGCGAGAACTGCGACCGCCAGTGCCAGTGATAATTTTTGCTTCATAGCAACCCCGCTCTATTCAATGAAAAAGTCAACGGCTTCAATTTCACCGCGCTGCACCATGGCCTGGAGCTCTTGCAAAGAAATGCTTCGGCCATTGAAGCGGATCACACCAGTGTAAGTGGCACCAAAAAGTTCTCCGCCTTCAGAGAACATCTGATTGACGGCATCTTCGCCAATTAGAGAACGGAGGATGTTCTGCAACATGGTCATTTGTGCTTGAAGTGCCGACTGTCCCACCGAGCCAATCTGAAAGCCCCATATTTCGCTCTTCAGTTCCACGGGCCCGCTGGATGTCTGCACGACCGCCTTCACCTGCCAGTAGTACGTATGGCCTTCTTCCAGCGGGTATGCTCCGGAAGACGGGTAAATCAGGCTTCTTTCTGTGACGCGTGCCTGATAGCGCGGTTCGTTTTCCATTACATCTTCGGGCGAATTATTGGACGGCAGCTTTTCGCAAACAGTAAAAATAAACTCCGAAGCGTTGCTTTCCCACACAAATTGGGGCAAAGTAGTGTAAATTACCGGAAGTTCGCCTTCGCCAACGCGTGCACCGGGCGAAACCAACTCAAGCGTGGTGGGATTTGTGATGGTTAGTTTTTCCTCATCACTGCTTGATTCCTGTGGATTCTCCACATCTTCGACTGTGACAAGGAAACGGTAGGTATCATTTGGAAGCCGCCCGGAAGCGAGAATGGCACTGGTGAGCTCACTGGCAGCATCCGTGATCGTAAAGGTCTCCAGTTCGAACCTCGAACCGGCCTCGCTCAGATTCCGATTATCAATGTAGATGACTTCGTTCGCACGGATCCAGAACGGTTTGGTTCTCCCCTCTGCCAAGATGCCATATTGACCGCTTTCAACCATAATGGAAAGGGCAATATAGCGGTCCTCACTGTACCCATTGGTAATTTTGACCCAGAATAAGATGCGGCCCTGTCCGGGATTGGTGAGATCCAGATCATTCAGGTACAAAACCTCCGCGTTTTGTTCTGCCAGTTGAATATCCACTGTTACCTGCGCAAAAACATCCTGCGTAGATCCAATAAAAAACAGCCCCAAAAAGAGCAGAACTTTTTTCATTACGCATCCTTTCTATTTTGGTCGACTGATTTCCTCCCATCGATTCCATAGTTCTCCGGCAAAAACGGGCCATTCATAAAACCCATCCACCAAAAACTTAATCCCTAAACTTGACAAAGAGTCTCACCATGTTTCCGGGGCAAAAGATCTTTTATTCCGAAACCTTTCTCAGCGCTTTTAAATACATTACTGTCTTCGAAACGCTGATACGTATTCCCAAATTCTTCTGTAAAGCTTTTCTTCAGATGTTTTTAAGTTATACGGAACATCTTAGCTGGTGCAATTCTTATGCCAGGAGCACAGGCGCAATTGCTCCCGGGAACCCCGCTGAATAGCACTGAGTCATCTCCCAAAGGAGGCAACATCCGGCAACTGGTAGCCGGTGTCGGGTTTTCATCCTATTTCATTTAATATTTATAGTCTGAAATAACAAATAGTTACGGCGCACACAGCCGTTGAAGTATTTCCCAGGAGGCGTCTCAGAACTGCATAGGCAAATTACTAAATAGCAGACGGGATGTCAAAAGATTTCTTGACAGGAGCAACAAAATAGAACGGCACAGACGGATCTATTCTGTCTCACAGGGATACAGTGGATTGCGACGGGGTTCTCCCGTTACAAATACGGCCCATAATTCCCCTGTATCCTTCCGAATGGCGGAATTAATCGCAGCTGCTGCTTTCCAGAGCGGCCCGGGCAAAATGAATTTCGCACCAAAAAGCGCGTGGAAACTTCTGCAGGCCAATTCCGATTCCGGCCGTTTCCTGCCACACTGGGCCTACAAAGTAATGTTCGCCCGCTCCAAAAGATCGCGGTATGACCCTTGCGTGCGAAAAAGGTCTTGGCTGCAGTTTTCCGGCCCCTCTGAGCGAAATGAATTACTCAAACCAAACGAAGTTTGCCAGCTGACTGCCTCAAAGCAACGAAGTATGGTCCATCCCCACCTGGACTCCAGCCCAAAATCCCCAAACTCCTTCCCCAAAC
>MTOL01000046.1 GCA_002011685.1 Deferribacteres bacterium JdFR-76 | reverse complement strand
AATAACCCCCCGTCAGCAACCGAATATCATCGGACGGATCATCAAACGTCCCAATCCCCACATCCCACGCTTCAAACGGAACCACAGCAAACGTATCCGCATCGTACCACCACAGGTAATATCCACCTTCCTGCGTAAAGCGCATTTCGAAATCGTGGCCCCTGGCGTTCTGGATGTTCCGGGCCATCCGTTCGATATTACCCGCGCCACCACCGGCACTGATGTACCAGCGGTTGGGATCGCTGGGGGCACTGAGGCTGTGCCAGACATTGTTCCCGCCAAACGGAGCCCCTTTGGAATCCCATTCGCTTTCCGGCAGCGGCCCGTTGGCATTGGCCACTTCCACAATGGCTTTGATGCCCGGCGGTGGCCCTTCCACCTTCAGGAAAATGCCGTCTACAATGGCATAATTGTCATCGCCTGTCTGGTTCGTCTGGTTGGTAAGCAGCAACTTATTGGCATCCACATCCCGGAGCGACCAGACGACCTCACCGCCCACCGTATCGAAAATGACTTCGTACGTATGGCCCGTGCTCGCTGCCGGGTCCACAACGATGGGACGCACAATCCCGTCACTCCGGCCGCTTACGTGCTCAACCGGCAGCGTATCGCCGTAGGCTGTTTGATACTGCACACCAAACGGCACCTTCGGCACCACCGTGATGATAGTGGGTTCCGACTCAAGCGACTTGGGAAGGAACCCGGGTACGGTGGACACGCTGTAGGCGGTAACGGCCAGGTAATATTCCTGCCCGTTGTACAGTTTATCGATGTCGAGCACATAATCGCGGTCGAATTTAAAGAAGCGCTTGATGCCACTGTTGCTGCCGAACTGTACCGGCTGCAATAGAATCTGGCCGGATTGCGGATCGAATTTCTCATCCAGAACCACCGTCGGGTCTGTCGGAAGGTCGTAGGTCACGATCCGCTTGGCTTCGCTCTTGGAAGCCGTCCGGCTGGGGAACTGGTATACGTTGTAGCCCTCGAACTTGTACGCACCGGGCTGGTTGATCTTTTCTTCCGTATTCTTTACCCGTTCCAGGTCGCTACCCCATTCCAGAATAACCACACCATCCAGTTCCGTCACCTTTACTTTTGGCGGAGCAGGTGGCTTGGGAACCTGGAACAGAGCATCATAAGTGTTCTGAGCAAACCGGTCATTGAACTTCATCACAGCCACACTGGAGAGCCGGTCGGCTCCGATACCGGCCACAAAAGCCACCACCACTTCCTGGGTATCTCCAGGAGCCAGCTCAAATGGACCGGTGCTCAAATTCAACCGGCGGTCACCGGGTGCAAAAGACCACGGCTGTCCCTGTCCATCCACAAATCCCGTCTGGGTCACGGGGTCGCCCGAGAGCGGGAACTTGTTCGGGGTCATGCCCGGCGGGAAAGGATAATACTGCGGCGGGCCATCCAGCGGAGCAAAACCGCGCAGCATTTTGTACCATCTCAATGTCCCACGGGTGTAATCACGCGGGGGGTCCGAAATGGCACTGCCCGCCGAAAAGTAGGAGAACGAAGTCATCCCCAGATTCTTTTTGTCATAAACGCGCTTCAGATCGAAAATGGCAGAATCTCCCGGAGAAGGAATGGCCGGGCCCTGCAGGAAGTCATACCCACCTGCGGCCGGCGGCAGGTTGAACTTCCTGAATTCCGTATCGATGGCGTTTCCGTTGTAGACAAATCCCATGCTCAGGACTGTATCGCATCCTACCAGGTCGTCTGCGAAGGACCCAAGGTCCGGGTCGGACCACTGAGCGACATACATGCTGTCGATCCAGAATGCACCTTTTGTCCCGGTGCCGTCAATGTCCACACCACCTTTGTTAATAATCCGGACCCGCTTGAAGTAGATGTTGCCCAAGGGGTCATTCCGTTTGTATCCCCAAAGAGTGATCTGCACTTCCAGTCCCATAGGCTCGGAACCCTGCAGACGGACGGTCTGGTTTCGGTCGAGATCATTGTACACCGTCCAAACCACCATGTCAGCGGGAGAATTTGGATCGGCCCCCGCCAGTCCCGGTTCGTCGTAGCCGCCTTCGATCAGATCATCTGGGGTAAAATCCGCACTGAACGGTGGGGGCGGATCATACACGCCATTGCCATTGCGGTCAATGAAGGGGGCTCCCAGTTCCACAGGCCACTCATTCCAGTCACGTTCATAATTGGCCATGACTTCCTGAATCATGTCATCAGTGACCTGGGAGATATTGACCTCAAAATACTCCGCCGCATCCCGTTTCATTTCTTCCGGAGACATGAACTTGTAATCGCGGCGGATACGGTAAATGCGTGCACGGGGATCACCGGGGTCCACCGCCTGGGCTGTGGCACCAAACCCCTCGATCCATCCTTCACGGCAACCGGTAATGTAGTTGGATCCCCCCACACGGATCAACTGACCGAATGGCGCTGGTTTGGTTTTGTCGGCATCGGTGTAGCACTTGCCCCCCCACATGATGCCGTCCTGGTAAACAATGTAGGTCGTACCGCGGGGGTAAAAGACACCGTTGTCGCCTTTGGGGGAGTGGTTGGAAATACCATCCGCAGCCAGCCAGGTCCAGAGGTTGTTGATATTCAGGATCTGGTAGCGCGGTTCGGCTGCAATCTTGAGGAACTGCTCATTCTTCATTTCCGCCACGGCTTTATCTTTCGGACTTTCTTTGGCCATTGCCGGGACGGAAAAGAGGACAATGCCAAGCAAAAGGAGCAAAGTTACTGCCAGAAAAGGGTATCGGATTCTCATTTTTGCCTCTCCAATTTTGTCCACAAACCGTCCTCCTTCAAAAGGCTGCTGGTGGGGAGGGGGCTCCCCTCCCCCGTCACGCAAGCAACTACTTGAATTCGATCTTCACGCCAAACCGGATCTGACGTGGAGGACCGTAAATGTCCGTACCCGTCGCCAGCTGATAGCCCCAGCGGTTCTGGAGGTTGATCGCACGATAGAACTCCACATAATTGGGAATCTGATAGAACGGTGCAGCCAGCGGGCTCCTCAGCCAGCCATCGTCCTCAGCCGTTCCGGTCATCGGGTACACATTGATGACATTCTTTGTATTGAACACATTGAGCACATTGACGTAGAAGTTCACGTTAAACTGGTTGAAATAGAAGACCTTGTTCAGCGTCATATCCAGATTGAAGGTCCAGGGCGTGGAGGAACTGTTCAGCGGCTCTTCCGGAATCCGGTTACGCACGTCACGCAGGGCCCGGACTCCCACATCCCACGGGTCGGCCTGACCCAGGTTGTAAGGCTCTTCGATCTTGGTGTAGGCATGGCCGCTGCTGAAAGAGAAGATCAGGTTCGCACCCAGACCTTCCAGCCATTTGCCACCATCTCCTTTGGCAAAACGGTAATCAAGAATGACCGATCCTCTGTGCGGCTGGTTGTAATCCAGCTTATAGATGAAGGTCGGGTATCGCGCGATGGTAGCGTCGCTAACCACAACACGTGAAGAGCGGGAATCCGATCCGGTACCGCGGGCGTCGGAGAGCGTATAATTGACGCGGGCCGACAGGCGCTTGGTCCGGCGTAGATCCAGCGTCAGCTCAATACCCTTCACCGTACCGAAGTCGAAATTCTTCCAGGCAGAGAAGAGAACCTGACCGTCGGGCGTGTACTCCCGGTCGATCCGCAGCTGATCGCGGAGGTCCTTATAGAAACCGGTCAGGGTGAACGCAAAGTTGTCGGTAATCGACTGCCGGATTCCCAGCTCGTACTGTATGGTGAATTCGGGTTTGGCAGTAAAGCCGGCGTACTGGCCGAAGTAACCGTAGGGACGGCGGGTGACGGGGCTGACCACCCAGCTCAAGATGCGGATGCCACGGTACACGTCGGCCAGACGCGGCATTTGCACATATTTTCCGTACAGTGCATAGAACACCGTACGATCTGTAACCGGAAACGAAAAGGTGATCCGCGGTAACAGATACTGATATGGCTTGGTGTAGGTCAGCTCATCTTCTTTAACGTAATCCAGCTTGGTGTCCATCGCGGGATTCTCGATATCCTTCGGCCGCGGTGCGTTCAAGTCGATGTGTTCAAACCGCAAACCGAAGTTCACGATCAGGTCACGGTACTCCAGCTTGTTCTGAACATAGAACGAAGCAAAAATGGGATGCCGCGGACCATCCGGCCCCTTGTCCAGTTTGTTGCCATCCACGTCATACCCGTAAAAGGTGATGAATCCGGCCTTGGAGACGCGGACTTTCCGCTCGTAATCGCTCTCAAATGTTTGCGGTGTGGTTCCGTGCGGACCATACTGAAATTCCAGAGCCCGGCGGATGCTCCCCACATTAAACAGACGCATGGTCCAGTAATCGTAACGGCCACCAATCTTCAGCTCCCACTGCTTGGTAATCTGAGAGGTGAGGTTGAACGCAATGCCGTAGTCCGTCTGGCTGTTCTTGTTGTAGCTATCCGGCGGCGTTCCAGGGGCCTCCATCTCAAAGTTATTGATGGTGCTGTACAACGGTGGCCCGAGATAGCGAGTCTGCCAGCCGCTCTGCCGCATGCTCACCGAATCTTCCGGATTGAACACACCGGCCTGCAGGTTGGCCAGACTGTCGGGATATTTCATCCAGTCATCCCCAAAAATGGGATCCACCGTCTTGGAAGAACGGTTGGAATACGAAAAGTTCAGTTCGTAATACGTATTTGGATTCAGCAGATGAGTCACCCGCAGATTTAGAAGCGTGGTTTTCAATTTCTGAATGGGCCGGCGGTCCAGGTTGAAATAGTTGTACAGGTTGGACATGAAATTGCCGCCCTGCGTCGGAGCCCGGTAATAGCGGTAAGTCCCGGTCAGTTTGAATTTGAGGGACTTGGTGGCTTCGTATACCAATGTACCCTGAATCTGCCGGTCCCCTCTCCAGTTTTTCCAGAGATGATTGGACTTATAGACAATGGGCCCGGGAAGCGGTTCACCGATCTGCCGGCCTTCGAAACCGTCGTCCGTCAGGCTATCAAATTCAAAGGGTACGATAAAAGTGGGATTACGATCTTTCATATAGTTGTACTGGCCGGCAATAAAAAACCGCATCTTCTTCAGAAATGGAACCGGCCCCCCTACGGTAATAACCGCATTTTCGTAGCCGTAAGAATAGGTTCCCAGGAACTTCTTTCCGGGTTCGGCAAAATTGTCGGTCCGGTAATCGATGGATGCGGTGTATTTGGGCCCACCGGTACGCAGAATGGTACGCACCACTGCGGAGTTGGCACCGCCGAATTCAGCCGTGTAACCACCAGCCTGTAGCTGAATTTCCTCAATGGCTTCCTGAATGACCGGAATATTCTGGCTGTTATAAAGAGGGTTGGTGGCAGTAGCGCCGTCAACAAAATAGGCGATTTCTCCAGCACGGCCACCGCGGACATGGAGAACGCCATCTTGCATCACCGTACCGGCATGGAGTGCTATGATATTCTGCACACCGCGGAACGGCAGGTTTTCAATGTCTTCCTGAGTGGTCATACGGATCGTGTTGGTCGTATTCCGCTGAATAAGAGGACGTTCAGCTACAACCCGGAGGGCTTCAACCTGAATTGCGGAAGGCGCCAGCTGAAAATCCTGGGTGGTGGTCAGGTTGGCGCTGATACGGATATTGGATACCGAAACGGGCTGATAACCAATATATGTAACCTTTACCGTATACGTACCCGGCGGAATACCCAGCACAACGTAATACCCGTTCACATCTGTTGCGGCGCCCAGGGACGTCCCTTCCAGAATCACGTTTGCCCCAATGAGTGGCTCGCCCGTCTGCTTATCGGTCACGCGGCCACGCAACTTACCCTGTTGCGCCAGCAACAGCGACGGAAGAAGAAACACCAATACAGAAAGGCAGACAAGTCTTCGAAACATTTCTCCCTCCTCCAGTTTTGTGATGGAAATTGGAAAATGAAAAAAAGGATGGCCCTATATGTGGCAGGTCGTCAGCTCAGATTCAGGATCCAGATGAGATGCCGATTCAGGGAGAGCGGAGCCGTTTTTAAAATCTGTTCGGTAGTCGCTATCAGATCATCCTGCAGGGTTAGTTAATAAACCGTACGAACCACCGATTCCAGCTAATAGGGCCCATACGCTCTCAAATTCTCCCGTTCTCACCTCCTTTCTGTTGAAAGAATTTAAGCTTTGTTACGTTTTTGTCAAGAAAAAAATTATTTCTATTCAATTTTTTTGAGTCGGGATATTCTTTTGGGAAAATATTTAAATAAAAGAAAATATTTTTGCGCAATTAATTAATTTCTGGAATTATGGTTTCGAACACGAAAAAGTCTGTCAGGTGAGATTCGGTGGATGGGTCAAAAGGGTTTCCATATTAAATGGGATAACATCTGTAATCATACGGCTACCACTGCACAGCATTAACAGCCGGTCCACCCCCAAAGCAATGCCCGCGCAGGGCGGCATCCCGATGCGCAGAGCTTCCAGAAACTCCTCATCCAGCACCAGGCGGCTTTTGCCCAGCCGTTGTCTCTTCTGCCAGTCAGCCAGCATCCGCACCCTTTGTTCGGAGGGATCATTCAGTTCCGTAAACGCATTGGCCAGTTCCAGCCCACCCGCATACACTTCGAAACGCTCTACCAGATTGGGCACGCCTTTTTTTCGTCTGGCCAGCGAGGCGATCCAGACCGGATAATCTTTCACAATGGCAGGTGCGGTCTGTCCCAGAAAGGGTTCCATTTCCTTCATGAAAAGCAGAAAAAAGAGATCATCAATTTCCCAGGATTCATCCACCTCCGATATCCCGCATTTACGCGCCAAATCCGCAAGCACATTCTTCTGATTCTCCGATATATCCGCTAAATCCACCCCAAAGCGCTGCTGAAACGCTTCGGGAAGATCCACCATTTCCCACTCACGCAGCAAGAAGTCATCTTTCCGCCAGAGTTCCGCCCAGTGCGGGGCCAGTTGTTCCTGAAGATACCGGAAGAGATCCTGGCAGTCGCTCATCAGGGCAGTATAGTCTTCAAAGGCGCGATACCATTCCAGCATGGTGAATTCCGGCTGATGCAGCGGTGAGAATTCTTCATTGCGAAAAACATGTCCCAAATAAAAGACACGCTCATACCCCGCTACCAGCATTTTCTTGAGGGCCAGCTCCGGCGATGTATGCAGCACCACTCTCTTCCGCCGGCCTTCCCGGCTTTGCAATTCGGTAAAAAAAGGCTCAATATGTGGCTCCATCCCTGTAGAAACCACCAAGGTGGGAACATCCAGTTCAATAAATCCCCGTTCCACAAAAAAGCGACGGATCGCCTGCAGAAAGGCACTGCGGAGCTTGAGGAGTTCAAAACGATGGCCATTCCGTAGAAGTTCTCCGGCCTGACCAGGTAGCTGTTTTTCCCAATCATACTGCGTGCGGACGAGTACTTCACAGTGGGCCAGGCGCAAAGTTCCATCTTCCTTGAAAACAGCCGCACAAAGGATATCACCCGTTCGAAAAGAAGGCAGTTTCCTGTCATCCAGTTTTACAGGAATCTCCCCAGATGCATCCTTCAAAACCAGCATCCCATTTTTGCCATCGATGCTGAGAACCCGGCCGCAAAGAATAGCGGAATGCCTGGAAGACCGGAGAAACTGGCGGACGGATATCCGCTTTCGCGGGTTCAGTGCGCTTCCAGCCAATTTTTTCCTATCCCCACATCCACTTTGATGGGCACCTTCAAATCCAGCGCCGATTCCATGTGGTGCACCACCAGCTCTTTTACCTGGTCCACTTCTGCCTCTGGTACTTCAAAAACCAGCTCGTCATGCACCTGCATAATCATTTTGGTTTTCAGCCTTTTCTTCTTCAGGGCCCGGTGTATATTGATCATCGCCACCTTAATCAGATCCGCCGCCGTCCCTTGAATGGGTGTATTAATGGCCGTTCGTTCGGCAAACTCTCTCATCCGGCGGTTGGAAGAATTGATCTCCGGCAGGTAACGGCGCCGGTTCATCAGCGTGGTCACATACCCTTTTCTCCGCGCCTCTTCTATTGTCTTCTCTATAAAGGTCTTCACACCGGGATATTTCCTGAAATAGTTCTCAATGTACTGCTCCGCCTCTTCCACACTGATGTCCAGACGGCTGGAAAGGCCGTACTTTCCCATTCCGTACATGATGCCGAAATTGATTTCCTTGGCTTTGCGCCGGTGATTTTCCGTAACCTCTTCCAGCGGAATACCGAAGATTTCCGCGGCGGTGGCGGCGTGAATATCGAGATTCTTCTCAAAAGTTTCCAGAAGCCGCTGATCCCCCGAGAGATGCGCCATAATCCGCAGTTCAATCTGAGAGTAATCCGCATCCAGAATGACAGCATCCGGAGAGCCAGGCACAAAAGCCTTTCGGATCTGCCGCCCCAGTTCCGTGCGAATAGGTATGTTCTGCAAATTGGGATTGGAACTGGAAAGCCGTCCCGTAGCAGCCACCGTCTGGTTGTAAGAGGTGTGTAATCGTCCCGTATACGGGTTAATCAGCCGCGGCAGAGCGTCCACATAGGTGGATTTTAGCTTGGCCAGCTGGCGGTATTCGAGAATCAGCCTGGGCACGGGATGAATTTTGGCCAGCTCCTCCAGTACAGAAACATCGGTGGAATAACCGGTTTTGGTCCGCCGCGAAGCCGGAAGCTGCAGCTTTTCAAAAAGAATGGTGGCCAACTGCTGCGGCGAATTGATGTTAAATTCCTGACCCACCTCATGGAAAATCTGCCGTTCCAGTTCGATCATCTGATCTTCAATCTGCAGGGAGAGTTTTTTCAGCAGATCCACATCCAGGGCCACACCGTGCCACTCCATCTCCTTAAGCACTTCGATGAGCGGAATTTCCACCGTCTGGAAAAGATCGTAGAGCTGGGCTTCTTTCAATTTCGGTTCAAAAACATGGCGCAGGCGCAGGGTAAAATCGGCATCTTCGCAGGCATAAAAGCTAATCATTTCCAGCGGAACATCTCGCATGCTGCCCTGCTTTTTACCTTTGCCGATCAGGTCCGACGTGGGCACTTTTTTGTAATTCAAATATTCCAGGCAGAGGGCATCCAGATTGTGCTGATGATTGGACGGATTGAGCAGGTACGAGGCTACCATTGTATCAAAATCGATACCCCGGATGCGGACGCCGTAGCGGGCCAGAACCAGCATGTCGTACTTGATGTTTTGACCGCACTTCTTGTAGTGTTCATCTTCCAGCACCGTCCGCAGTGCCGGAAGGACCGAGGCCAGGGGCAACCCCACCCCTTCTTTTTTCTGAGCAACTGAATCAAACAGGGAGATCTCATCCGGCCTTCCCGCCGTCCCAATCTCCGTGTTCCGCACCGGCAGGTAATAGGCGGTTCCCTCCTCCCAGGAAAAGGACATCCCCACCAGTTCGGACTGCAATGGGTCCTGATGCGTGGTTTCCACATCAAATACGAAGGACGACTGTTTTCTCAGTTCTTCCAGAAAACGGCGAAAATCTTCTTCTGAAAGGATGGTGCGGTAATCTTGACGGCTCTTTTTCTCCGTTTCCTGATAGCGTTCCAGAATGCTGCGGAATTCCAGCTCCTTCAGCAGGGGGATGAGGCGGTCGTAATCCGGCTCCTTTACCCGGAGCGACTCCCAATCGATGTCCAGCGGAACAGAATCATCGATCTGCACCAGCCGGTAGGAAAGTTCTGCTTTTTCTTTGTTTTCCAGAATTAGCTGGCGGAACCGCTCCTTTTCGATCCTTTCTGGATGACGCAAAATTTCTTCCAGCGACCCGACTTCATTCACCAGCTGGGCCGCTGTTTTTTTACCAATTTTAGGAACGCCGGGGATGTTATCCGAACTATCACCCGCCAGAGCCAGTACATCCCGAACCTGCGGCGGGTCCACGCCCCATTCTCGGCGGATCCACTC